>CAIPEB010000658.1 GCA_903863885.1 uncultured Planctomycetaceae bacterium
AACTGACCATGAGAAAATCGTACGGCTTTCGTTCCTACGAGGCCGTGGAACTTGCTCTATATCACAATCTCGGCGCCCTACCCGAACCAGAGTTTACCCACGAATTCTGCTGACGAGGCCAAAAAAAAGACCTGCTGCCCGATGAATCGCTAACCTTCACTTCGCTCGCCATTCTAATCGACTTTGCCACCGTTGTGCCCAAATGAGACGATCGAGCCTGTCTCTCGATGGGCTCGATCGTCTTGCACACAGACGTTGCGCGGACCTGCGCTCTGCCGAGTGATGTATCAGGTACTTGCTCTCGGCCAATGGACGCGACTACTGTTGACAGCTTCCGTCCCGCAAGCGGTCAGCGTCGCCGTTGCCCTTGCCGGTCGAACCGCTGCCCTTGCCGGCCTGCGCAAAGCCCGCGCAGCTTCCGTCCTTCTTGCGGCTTTGAGCCCGATCCCACGCAGCCTGCTGCTGCGCCGATTTCTGCTGGCCCTGCTGAGCACGCATCTGAGCCTGCTGACGGTAAGCCAGCTGAGACTGTACCCGCATCTGCTGCATCTTCCGCTGCTGAGCCGCATAAGACCCTTGCGCATCGGCACGTCCTTCAGCAAATCCCCACGCGAGCACGCCACTCAACGCCACGATCAGTACCTTCTGCATCTTCAACCCCTCCGATGTTCCTGCCCCGTATTACACGGAACGACCCCAAAGAAACCGGAACGAAGTGCCGCAAGAGCTCGAACAAAGATCTCGCAGCGACTTCGGCCCGCCACAAATGACGCGGTAGACGGCTGAAGCAAAGACGATGCCAATGCGGGGCGCTGTCGGCGGAATACCGCCGGTGCTCGGAAATCAAGGACATTCGCACGGGGAATTCGGGCTTAGCCGCAGATTGCTGATGCGACTCCGGGCAACTATTGCACACACCGCGTCAGGCCGCGCGCAAACAACACGCACTTGCGCGCAGCCCCCCTTCACATCAACATTCGGTTCTGACGAACTGCGCAAAGATTACGCGCGCATTACTCAAACACGCCGCCAGCTTTGCACACCTTCATGAATGACTCGCGACTATTGCGATTGTGGCTCTGATCGGCATCCGGGACGTGTGAGAATGGACCGTCAGATCAGGTTAGCCGCACCGATTTTCAACCCGACACCTCCATCCGGTGCTGTGTCAGCGACAGTAACCGAACCAGCGCGTCACGTCCGGGCCGCAGCCTCCGCAGGTGCCGCGCGGTAATACCACCTCCAAAACACTGTGGCCGCGAGCGCGCCCGCGCAGTAACACAACACGTCCGCAGGGTCCGCGACGGTAGTTACGACACTCCCGAACCAGATGGGAATCACCACTTCAAATGCGGCACACCAAATGAGCAGTGGAATCAAGATCTCGACGCTTGCGGGCGGACCGTCATCGTGCCGCAACCGCAGTTTCCTGTTTACCCACAACATGATCGGCACCCAGAACGGAACACATACAATGTCGTTCAGATAGCAGCTGAAGAACGGTGTGCCGAGATCGCAGGACTCCAGCGCGCGGTTGATCCAGTATGCGCCGAAGCAAGCCAGAAACAGCGGATCTTTCAAATACGCAAACGACACAGCTCAATGCCCGGATTGTGACGCAGCAACATGCAACATCGCGAGCACGACAGCAACAACGATCGACGAGAGTATCACTACCACAACGCCGGTCTTGTGCGCCCACCCCGATGGTTGATCCTGCCGACCGCCCCCTGAGACAATGTAAACAGCGGCTGCGCACACGCCGGCAATTGCGGCCACGACGTAAACGCTTTGTTTTGTTTCGGCCGTCGACAACAGGAATTCGCTCAGCGGAACACGAAGGTCCGCTTGACTTTCCTTGCCGAGAACCACGTCCGCATCGAGCCCTCGTCCGCCGCGAACACCGTCTCGTCCGAGGGTAAAGAGTTCGAACCCGTCTTTGGTCTTCGCGTAATGATACGGCCGCCCCCAAAAATCCCGGCGAGACCCCGGATCGCGTGTCTCGCGAGCATAGCTGATGGGCACGGCATCGAGCGAGTCAGGGAATTCGCCGTGCGTCTTCTTGTAGTCCGACAGATCGTTCGCAATACGATGCATGTCGCTCATCAAACTCCAGAAATCCCGGACGTACATCGCAGGAACGCGTCCGAACGCCCACCAACTCGCGACGAGCGAAGTCGCGAAAACAAACATCGCCACCGCAGCGGCGAGCAAACATCGATTGAGCTTTGGTGAGCCTCGCATGCATCCTCCCGGCCTGCAGTTGGAGAATGTCTTGAGATTGCAGGCTAACTACGGGCTGCCGATCACCGCTTTCGACACCATGCTGATGATCCCGTCTTCCATTTCATACATGGTATCAAAGACATCCAGTGCCCGGTGGTCGTGCGTGACGACGACCACACCCGTTCCATGCGTATGAGCGACTCGGCGGAACAACTCCATCACCTGCCTGCCACGATGGCTGTCCAGCGCTGCAGTCGGTTCGTCCGCGAGCAGCACGCTCGGCTGGTTGGCCAGGGCCCGCGCGACAGCGACCCGCTGCTGCTGGCCACCGGAGAGCATTGCGGGAGAATGGTCGGCGCGATCGGCAACTCCCAGTTCGTCGAGCAGAGTCATGGCCCGCGTCCGCGCCTGTCTCGGCGTGAAGCCATTGAGTTCCATGGCAACCTGCACGTTTTCGCAGGCGGAGAGGAATGGAATCAGGTTCGACTTCTGAAACACGTAACCGATGTGGTTCCTCCGGAAGGTGCGCAGGTTCGTGCGGGCGGACGGCCCGTCCATGACGAGTTGGCCCCCAATGAGAATCTGGCCCGAGGTAGGCGGGTTGATCAATCCGACCGCCGTCAGGAATGTCGACTTGCCGGCTCCGCTCGGTCCCAGCAGCGCGGCGACCTCTCCTTGGTGCACGGCAAGCGATGCGTCGCGCATGGCCACGACTTCGGTATTGCCGCTTCCGTACACTTTGGTGAGTTCGCGAGTTTCGATCGCCGGGTGTGCGTCCATGGATACCTCAACCCATCAGTGCTTCATTCGGCTGAACGCGCATTGCGCGCCAGATGCCGAGGATGCTGGACATGACGGAAATCGCCAGGACCACCACGGCCAATTGGATCAGATCCGCGTCCGTAAGGATCACGCGCCGCGGAAACCGCGGGAAGAGCTTCTGGCCCACAAGGTAGGCAATGCAGTAACCCAGGGCACCCAGGATAATCGCCTGCTGCAGAATGAGCCCCAGAATGACGCGATTGGGTGCGCCGATCAGCTTCAGCAGTGCAATCGAGTGCAGCTTGTCGAGTGTCAGCGTGTACAGAATGAGCGCCATGACGATTGCGGCGATGATCGTCAGCAGCACGCGGAACATCGCCAGTTGCCTGCGTGCCTTGTCGACCATTCCCTGGACGAGCAATTCCTCCTGGCCGCTCCGCGTGAAGACGGACACATCTCCCCAGGCAGCGATGGTCGATGCGACCTGCTCGACATTCGTTCCGGGGGCAACTCGCAACACCACGGCACTGATCTCCGGCGAGGCCATTCCGGGCAGGTCCCCGGCAGGCCTCGTCAGCTGCTCGATCAAGGCGGGTTGCCGCATGAACACTTCGTCGCTTTGACCTCTCCGCTGTCGCACAGCCCGCTCCAGACGCACGGATTCGCCGCTCGCGTCGAACTGTATGGCCTGAGCATCCCTGACCGTTGCAAACGCAATACCATCACC
>CAIPEB010000659.1 GCA_903863885.1 uncultured Planctomycetaceae bacterium
CGCCCGCGGCCTACCATGGTGCTGCTGTACGCTTACTTTTCCTGTGCGCGATCGGCGAATGAAGTATCAATGCCGGTGAAGTCAATACCAGGGGAGATGTCAGCGTGCATTTCGGTAAAGCCCCAGATGTCCGCTCCAACCTTGCGAATTGCTTCGCGCAGCGTCTCGCGGCGGCGACGCTCTGAACCACGTACTGGAAAAGGCCCCGCTGGGGCCTGTGGGTGGGGAAACAGCAACGTTATCCAATGACGATCGAAGCCTTCCACGCACGCATTACGCGGCGCTCCACACCCATGCTACACGAACCTTGCAGTCGCCCCGTACATGTGCCAGACTCTTGGAATCGTTCATACGCTCTGCCTCCTGTCCACCGGCTTTCACCAGAGTCAGAGCGTGTTTTTGTTTCGGGGCACGCCGGGACGGCTAAGCCCCCAGGGTCGCGCGCCCGCAGGCCGTGCGTTTGGCACGGACTAATGCAGTTGCGAGCTTCGTCAAAATGAGCGTTCTCGCAGTTCCGTGGGACGCTGCCCCACACCCCGGAATTTTCGGAGGCATGACAGAGCAAAAGAACGAACCTGGAAACACCAAAGACCCTTCGGCGCAAGATCTGGAAGGACCCTACGGAGCTATTCTTCCGCTCAGGTCCGATTATCCCTCGTCAGATTGCGTCCCCGCAGAGCCTGGATTCGTTTCACCCGACAGTCCACTCAACCTCATAAGCCACGACAACTTCAAACCAGCAAGTGCGTCTACCGGCGCTTGCGCTGGTAGGCATATCGTTCCGGCAGCCTTCTATTGACACCATCGCTATAATCGTGACTCACCTGCACTCCCACACAATAGCCTGCCGGTTTTGAAGCGCCGCACGACAGTTGGGGGCGACACGTGCTACGTCGGTAAACAGCATCCGCAATCAGACGAATGCTCTACTGATCCCAGAGGGGATGACCACAACATGATTGGATTGTGCATAAGATGGGTAAGGTCGGCTTGCTAGGAGAATTGCTGATTCAGTGCAGTGCGTATCGGGTGAACATAATGCTGGCCGTGGAAGTGTAGAGAGGGGAAGGCGAGGGCATGTCCAAGATTTCTGTCGCACTTTCGGGTGGGGGGCATCGAGCGTCTTTGTTCGGACTTGGCGTTCTTCTGTACTTGACGGACGCGGGCAAGAACTGCGAGGTTGAGTCAATTTCATCCGTATCCGGTGGATCGCTAACCAATGGCTATGTTGCACAGGCGGGCAGCTATCGCCAGATGTCCGCCGACGAGTTTTGGAACTACATGAAGTCCTTTGCGCTCCGCATCGCACACAGCGGGACTTTGTGGGACAGCTTGTTTACCTGGATCTATATTCTGTGCCTCGTCGCATTCTTCATTCTGACGTTCGGAGCTTTCCTGTTGCCGGTCCACTGCGCCCTTCAGTGGTGTATTTTCCTACTCGCGTTCGTCCTTTGGGACAAACTCATTCTTGAGCGACGTGGCGCAGTCTGCGGCAGGGCTTTCGGCGTTACGCTATTCTCTTCCAATGGCAATCGTGCATTGCTTCGGGATATTGCTAACGACGACATCGACCATGTGATCTGCGCAACGGACCTTCACGCGGGCGAACACGTCTACTTCTCCGGTAGATTCGCATGTTCATACCGTTTCGGATGGGGAACCCCTGGCGACTTGCGCCTCGATCAAGCCGTTCAAGCTTCAGCATCGTTCCCGATTGGTTTTCCCTGCCGCTGGCTGAAGACGTCGCGGCACAGCTTCGTGGAGGGGCAAGAGCAACCGTCTATTATGGCCTTGATTGACGGCGGCGTGTACGACAACATGGCAGAGCAATGGGCGATCGGCTTGGAGGCAAGAAAAAGGCGTTGGCCGGATCTCGCCAAAGGTGCGCATGATGCCGACGAACTGATCGTCGTAAACGCCTCAGCGGGGATCGGGTTTGAGTCCGTTGCCAAATTGGGTATCCCCATTCTGGGCGAGTTATTTACTCTGCTGCGAGTCATCGATGTAATGTACGATAATACGACATCGCAAAGACGGGTAATGCTGGTGGATAAGTTTGATAGGGCAGCATGTACTGGAACAGGAATGCGGGGAGCTTTGATTACGATTGAACGAAGTCCCTTCCAAGTTGCAGATTACTTCTCAAATCGAGCAAAGGAGTGGCCGGACCGTGCTGCGAGGGCACAAGCTGTGATCACGGCGTTGGGCAATAGCAGAGACGAGTGGAGTCAGATTGTTATAGAGAACAGGAAGGTCGCTACGACGCTCCGGCGACTGGGAGGAAACGTCTCTGCCTGCCTATTACGCCATGCCTATGTAACAGCCATGGTGAATCTGCATGTCATTCTCGGATACCCATTACTGAATATACCGACGCCTGAACGCTTTTCCCACTTCGTACAGGCGACGCGATCCAACTAGGCTCTGTCGGAAAACCCTTTCAGGCACGTTAAACGAAGATATCGGTGGATGAAAGCCATTTTGAGCATACCGGCGAAGTTCTTGGCGGTTTTCTCGAACCGCGTGAAGATGCGTCGGCTTTCTTTCAGCCAGCCGATCAGCCGCTCAATGATGTTTCGTTGGCTGTCGAAATGCTACTCGGTCGAACACGACAGGTCGGGCGTCGCGGTCCTAATTCTCCCTGGACGGAATCACCGGCTTGATTTCCAACTCCAGCAGGCACTCGCCGATCCAGTCGACTCGGCACCCTTTGCCTTCGGCCAGAGCGACAGACCAAGCAACGGATTCACCTTCGCCGTCGTGAACCGCGGTATCCGCCGCATTAAGCAAGGGAACCAATGCGGTTGATTCGTGGTCCTGGCCGGTTGTCAGGTGAAACTGAAGTGGATGCCTTTTTCCGTCACTCAGTATGTGGAATTTGGTAGAAACACCGCCGCGAGAACGACCTAATGCGTGGCGAGCAGGTTCCGCCGGGTCTCTTTTTTCCCGCCGCATCCCGCATAACGGGCGGGGCGGATAATCGTGCGATCGACGCACCACAGTTCCCAGTCGATTTCGCCAGTGTCGAAATATGCGGCTCGCAAACGATGAGTGATTTAACCCAGAGGTCCCGTCGGCATCCCACCTGTCGAACAGATCCCATACGACAGTGGCCCAAGGATGGGACTCCTCCGGCAGGTCGCGCCAAAGGGATCCAGTTCTCAGGACCCGAAAAGTGCATCGACGATGACGCGTCGATCCCGTGGTGGCCGTCCCGCTCTTGCCGGGGCCGGGGAGATGTTCTCAATGAGTTCGCATTCGTCATCCGTAAGCCGATGTCTCGTCATCCTCCGTGGTTAGGATCGAGCCATCATTCTGCGCGCCTTCTCCGATCAAGAAAATAGCAGTTTCCCGACAAAGCCTAGCCCTTTCGTCTAAGTCGTAACGATGCCGGCAGGCTCTTCACATTTCTTCTCAACGCAATGTCCGGAATTATCAAACACAAAGCTGCACCGGCCAGGATGAGGGATTGTTGGCTCAGGCTGCATTCCCATTTCATTTGCCACTGCCCGACGACTTCCGATAGACGCATTGACTGACAACGGAAGCACGCGCGAGGGCGGGAAAACTGCTGGAAGGCAAGTCGTCAGCGTCTCTTGAGCGAAGCTACGAATCTTATCCAAGATACCGCGATCCGGCAGTCGATGCCTCCAAAATGGGGTCACCACTGCGATGCTCAAGCTGTTCGCCGCAAAAAGCCGCCACACGCAATCCGTGTAACTTGTTGATGATCCGTGATGACTGACCTTGATGACATGTGAAGCCAGTTTGTCAGCAGTAAAATCTCGAAGCACGTCGTCCCATCCTGCGTTCGCGACATCCCCACCAAGGATCACCCTCGTGGTCCCATATTGGACTAGCAGGGCGACGGAGATGATATTGTGATCTTCATACGGGAATTGGCCTACGACCTTCTCTCCTCGAAAACACTTGAGGAATCCATCGTTATAATTGCCGATTCGATCGCCAGACGGAGCCAACCCCCAGATTTGAAATTCTGCATTGGTGTCTAATGGCACGGGGTAAAGCTGCTGTCGGCTCGTTACCATTTCCTCGGCCATGTGCCGCTCAGGGGCGGGGTCTCGCCGACGGTTTCTCACAATGCCGAATATTGTCTCGAACTCGTTGGCATTCTCCTTCACCTCCGCAGTGCCGCCGCGATGCGCCTCCATCTGGTAATAATGCACGAGTTTGTGGAAATGTTTGCCGCTCAAGCCACCAAATCGCCAAAACGAATGTACCCGAAACTCAGCAAGTATCTGGCTCATTCCTCGAAAATGGTCATCGTGGGGATGAGTCAGGCATACAAACTCTAATTCCGAAACCCCCCTGTCTGCCAAGAACTTCAACGTTGCGTTGCTCGACGGGTCTTTCAAGGACTTTGCATAACAATCAACGACCCCCCACTTCGCGTTTGGAAGCCGCAAGACGATACTCTCGCCTTTCGTTCCGCCTAAGACGTGAATCTCAAGCCGATCAATATCAGACTTGGCTGTCGTTGTCGTTGTCGTCGTCATCGTCGCCTAGGCTTCGTGCAATGCGATCCCAGATCTCCTGCTCAAGTCGCTCGCTAATCTCCTCTTCGGGTAACGCCTCAAGTTCGACTCTTACCCCAGTAGCAGTCTTTACAGTACGACACCGGAAACGGCGACGCTCCCGAATCCCTCTTGCAAAGAGTTCCGAGGCCTGATATTGCCCATATAGCACCTCGCCATCTGGACTCTCCAGAGTCACATACGCGATTGCGCCATCGACCTCAGTTACAAAACCCTCGAAGGATTCGAGAATCGTCTCGCCCGGAGAGGAGAGATTGGTGGGGCGGTCCGTGTCGCTGCCCTTCTTCTGCGATCCCCTTTCCGGTCCAATGGGTTGCTCTTTGACAGGAGACGGAGGCGAATCTCCTCTACCACGCGGGACCACAAAGTACTCACTGTAACGCGGAATATCGGTCCTGATTTTCGGCGCATAGATTTGCAGGAGGAACGGCAAAGGCGCTGCGCCAACAGATACAGATTCCAAACGTCCTTTCTCTGATCCCAAATGGTCGTAGATTGTGAGTCCAGGTTGTCCATACAGGTGCTCGAAGTCGCTTTCGACTGCAACTGTGAAATCTTGAAGGAGTCCAGAGACAGATGAACTTAGATCCGTCAGAAAAAGCTGCAAACAGTTCTCGTCACCGAGCCTCTTCAGTGAGATATCGACAATGTCGTGCGACAGTTCATCAAAGTCCCTGAGTGCCCCCAGGACTCCTCGATATGAGACGCGAAGAAGTGAACGGAGAAAATCGAAGTCCTGTAGTCCAAGGGTTGCCCCGTGCAACGAGAGCTTGAGGTAAGACTGGCTAATTCGTTGCGATCCCAGGTTCAGCGCAGTGGAAGTGGACAGGGCGCGGCAGTAGACGTCTTTCCAATCAAAATCAAGCTCAAGACCTTCGTGAAGTTGATACGAAAGGAACTTCGAACCGATCTCAGTTATCGTGACGGGCGATTCAAGTTCATTGATCATTATAGTGTCGATTGGCCTTGAAGACAGATGGTTGCGATGGGTTACTGCGCGGTAGGATGGCGGGTGAACCAGTCATCCACCATCATTTCGCGGCGAGTAGCGTCCAGAACGTCACCCGCGAGGACATCGCACAGCAGTGCAGTCACTATCTTCTCGTAATAACAAAAGTGGTATTGGAGATTGGACAACTCCTTGATGTCCACTGACTGCTCCGTCGTTTGCGTATCAACTGTGAGCCAAACCGTACTGTTGTTATCATTTCCTGGCGATTCGAGTTGAATGCGTGACAACAACTCCCCATTGCGTCGATAGAACACCCATGCTAAGTCGCTTCTTCGCCAGTCGATGTCGTCCCCAAACGCAGAGAAGATTCCGCTTTGTGCGTCCATTCCGGGCAGAAGCGTCTTACCAAACAGTTGAACATTCATTCCGGGAGCCTTAAGGCGAAACACGTGCCTGAACTGAATGCCGAAGCTCGTTACGTCTGCCACGTCGAGAGTACTAACCACAAGAGCCAGCACTTGCTCCAGCACTTCCTTTGCCACGAGTGGGGTCTGCCACTTATCGAAGATCCACTGAATGCTCTCCCGCGAGATCACGATCTGGAAACCCGGCGTCTCACATTTCATGACGATGCGACGATAATCGCCTTTCAGATGCTCCTTCTGGGATGATAACAGCGCGGCAATTCTCGCGGCGTCGCCCCCTTGAGCCAGCAGGTCTTGAAGCCTGGACGCGCTCAATGCGTCCTCGTAATCAGCACTAACCGGCCCTCTCCATGAGTATTTCTTGCGATAGTCAACGACGAGACGGCGAAGTTTGGATACTACTTCGGGAGCCTTTTCGTCAAGGTCCAGCAATTCGTCGTAGGCGAGTGCGCCCTTGATGTCTTCGATTCGGAAATCGGAGAAGGAATACGTTGGCTCACAAGTGCAGTTCATGACCATCTCCCAAATATGGCGTCGTGACTCAGCATCCCAGACACGCCACCGGCCACAGACTTCCCGAGTTTTCCCTACCTGTACCGGCCATCATTAAACCGTGATACTACACACACTTAGAACGAACTGCAAGGGGACTTTTTTTCTCGACGGCGACGCCCGCCCAGTCGATCTCGTCTATCCCAGAAAATGTCGCAGATTGCTTCTGCCGCCGTCAAATTCTTGGGATCGGGAAATCGGTTGTTGACCTTCTCCGCAAACGCAAGTCGGGGCAGCCTTGGACAGAGTGCGGTTCCGCATCCGCCGGAAATGGAGCGCTGATGCGAATTGCTCCGGTGCTGATCCGCCATCTGCGAAACCCGTCCACAGAGTCTTGGGCGGTTACGGCACTGGCTGCAATGGTCACGCACAACGATGCTGCCTCAATCGCCGCCCGCGCCGCCTTCGTCAACATGCACTGGAAATGGCTGCGAATGGAGACTTCGCGAGAGCGGCTGTCGGGGCGGCCTTGCATAGCAAGAAAGCGATCCCAGAACGATGGCTCACGAACTTATCGGGCCAGATAACCGACTGTGACGACGGAAAGGTCTTCGAATTACTGGCGGCGGCCCGCCAGAGGTGGTGGTCCGAGACGTGATTACCGGAGGAACCAGCACCAGCAAAGCGAGGTAATTCCCACGATGGCAGGTAACACCGAATTGGAACGGAATTGACGTGCGCTAATCGGACTTGCGGTTGACGGTGCGCTAGGCGCTGCCATCGAGTTCCGAAGTCTGGGGTCTTTCCCAAGAATGATCGGTTATGCGCACCTTTTTGCTGGTCAATCCGCTGGAGCGGAACCTCGCCAATCGCTGCTCCCACTCGCTTCGCTTCTGTTCGTCGATCTGCCGTCTCATGCTCTAGCCTCCGAGTGCAAGTTGCCGCGTGCCGAAGTTGGCACGACCAACACTACACCCGAAAAGTGAGCCGCGCCGGCTGCGCCAAGCATGGCAGTCGTGTACGCTTACACCTGGACGGCAGATCTTGCGGTGTGCGAATCTCGTCAGCGGACCCGATCCCAGCGCGGAAAGCCCGAAGCATTTTGCCCAGGAATAATCGTGACGGAAATGACATGTGCGTCCCCTTGTCTGCAAAGTGCATGTCCAAGACGAACCACGAACCGTGATCGCATACGGACGCGGCGGACCAAGGGAAACGGAA
>CAIPEB010000660.1 GCA_903863885.1 uncultured Planctomycetaceae bacterium
TAGAACTTACACACAGCAGCTACGCCTTCATCTCGTTTCAAACTATCGGGCAGCTCCTCTAACGACTTCAGCCACGTCCGATGTTGATTGGCCGCCTTTTCGAGTTCCTTGGAGTCCGCCGATTTGGCTAACTGAAACAAATAGCCGGCATGATCCCACAAGAGGAAGGTTGTCTCGTAACTCCTCCCACCCGTCCGGGTTCTGGAGCGCGGCACCAGCAGTATCTTCCCTATCAATCTCTTCCCGACTTGTTCTCGCGTATCCTCCAACGAAACAAACTGCCCATTCGGCTGGATAACCACAATGAATGGTATCTCCTTGCGTTCCCATCCTTCCGGCGCGATGTCGCTTTCCGGATCTGCCGCCTTCCTGTCATAGTACTCCTTCAATGCCTGGAGGATCATTTCCGCACCTCCTCCGAATCCCTGGTTGGAACACCGACAACACCGGCCCTGATTTCCGCACGGAAGAACATGGGCTTGATGTCAGCCGGATCGCTGAAGTCCATATCGTAGAGCATCCACCCAAGGTCTCGTGTTTCCGGAATCGGCGTCGCAGGCTCCTTAGTCGGATCAACCAACTGAAACGCGGCGGAGAACTCACGGCATCCAAGATAGGGCTGGTTGAAACATTGCCCTTTGCGGGCGCGGCGCTCAAACATGGCGGCGTATTTCGCTTCGGTTTCTCCCGCCTGAACATCGGCTTTACGGAGTGCTTCGACTTCTTCAGAGTCCACCAGCCATTCCGGCACCGGATTGCACAGCTTGCCACGTTTCTCCGGAGGGATGTATTCAAACTCCGCGACAAGACGATATTTCACATCCCGCAGGAAGAGCCCTGCCCGTTGCTGCCGTTCGTCTTCGACAAATATCCCTTTCGACTTGGGTGATGCGACTTTGCCGACCTCGTTACGGCGCACGGAGATCCATCGAATCGGCGCCAAGACCTCGACCCTCGTTACCTGCCACCGAATGGCCGGCTTCCACAGAATGGCATCGAAAATGGCGCGGGCTGCCGACGGCGTGATCACGTCGTAACTGACCCGTTCGACTTTCATCTCCGGGCGAGTGAAACAAGCATACGGGCCACTAACTTCCAGACAGAATCCTCTCATAGGCACCTCACACGATCAGGTCTTCCGCGGGCAACTGCGCCGCGTACACATCCAAACCAAACACATCATTGTACCTCATACACGCCTGCGCCACGACCCCAGGCGCCTTCTTCTCGTCCACAAACGCCAACCGTCCGTCCGCAATCATGTCGTCCACCATACGGCTCGGAACGTTCACGGTGTAGCGCTGAAGGCGGCGCATGATCTCGCGTGTGGGTCCGACAAACCGCAACCGATCAATCCATGGCTCGCTCCCACGGTATCTGACGATGACGGGGCGCTGGGCTGTATCGTCAATGAATGTGAACGTGTCCCCGGCCGTGCGAAAGGGGACGTTGGGCACATCTTTCTGAAGAGACTTCAAGAAGTCTCCTCCGTTGTCGTTCACCCGCGGATAGAACAACTCAAAATACTTCCGGAACGTCTCTGGGGCTTGCGGGTCATAATTCGGCAAAGCCCCCATTTCGCGAGTCGTTGCCGCCGCTTTCCTCAGCAACCCGCGCGGCGGATCTCTTGGCGGAACAAAGACATGAATCTGCCCCTTTCCCGGTAGTCTACCTTCCCGGTTGCATCGGCCTGCCGCCTGCGCGATCGAATCCAATCCGCCAAGCGCACGGTACACTACGGGAAAGTCGATATCCACCCCCGCCTCCACCAGTTGCGTGCTCACGACGCGCACGGGATTCCCGTTTTTCAGCAGCTGTTTGATCTCGTCTATCTTTTCAGATCTGTGCTGACTGCACATCAAGGCAGAAAGGTGGATTGTTCCATCAGGCATCAGGTCGAACAGTTCGCGGCAATCCCGACGTGTATTGACAATGCACAAGACCTGCTCGTGTTGCTTCAGGCGCCGCGCAACTTCCCCCCATTCCACAACCGTATTCAGGTCGGGTGGCATCGAGATATCCGTGCGCCGGAGTCGTTCATAGAGCCCTGCCGGATCCGAAATGATTTCTTTTGGATCGAGCCCCGGAAGCGCCGGTTGCGTCGCTGTCGAAAGCAGAACTGTCACACTGTAGTTGACCGTCAACTCCCGTATTGCGTCCACTGACGGAATCAACCATTGCGGGGGAATCAATTGAGCCTCATCCAGAATGACCACACTGCTGACGATGTTGTGCAACTTACGGCACCGACTCGGTTTTGCGGAATACAGGGACTCAAAACATTGCACATTTGTCGTGACAACAATTGGTGCATCCCAATTCTCGGACGCAAGTCGCGAACGTTCTGTTTCCTTTTCCGGGTCGAGATTGCTGTGATGTTCAACAACATTGTCATCGCCGAAAATGTTTCGCAACACGGCAGCGGTCTGCTCGATAATACTGGTGTATGGGATCACATAGATGACACGTCTCTTGCCGTGCCGGATGGCGTGGTCCAAAGCAAAGGCCATTCCAGACAGGGTTTTGCCGCCTCCTGTCGGAACCGTCAATGAATAGAGCCCAGGAGTCTCGTTCGCCGCCTTTCGACAGGCAGCCAACACATCCCTCCGAGCCAGGTTCACAGGAGTGCCCTCGCAATTCGCCATTTTCGCAGCCA
>CAIPEB010000661.1 GCA_903863885.1 uncultured Planctomycetaceae bacterium
AGGCGCTGGAGCTGGTGCTGGTTCAGGCGCTGGAGCTGGTGCTGGTTCAGGCGCTGGAGCTGGTGCTGGTTCAGGCGCTGGAGCTGGTGCTGGTGCTGGTGCTGGAGCTGGTTCTGGAGCTGTGGTGACTCCCGAAGTTAGTGCCGAGTTCGCAATCTCCTCGGGCCTTGCTGGTCGCACAGCCTTGTCGTCCGCGACGTTTGTCGCGCCCGTTGGTCTCCCCTCGTTCAAATTGCTTGCCAGTTGCCCACCCTTCAGTTTCGCAAAGTAATACCCCATTCCAGCCATGGCCGTCCCGAATAGCAGCACTCCGGCGATAGCCGCGACAATTCGCAGGCTGCTGCGACGACTTTTGGACGTGGCGGGGGGACGAGCAATTGAAAGTCGCGGGGGCCGCGTGGGTGGAGGCAGCATGCCTTGAGGTGCATTAAGATTTGGCGGGCCGGCCGGCAATTTCGGTCCCGCTGCAGCAGCGGAATTTGCATTCGGGTCATCCATTAATTCCATGTCCAGCGAGTCCGCCTGTGCTGGCACTGACTCCGGCAATCGTCTGACTGGCTGCATCCGCCCGACCCCAGTGCCATTTCGCGCGGCGTCCGCCGCGGCGCTTTGAGGCGGAGGTTCGTCGGTTTTCTGCAGATCAACAACGAGCACGCCGGGCTGTCGCGAAGCGGCCGTCGCGTCGGGCGTATCGGCGAGCACGCAGCGGCAACGGCAATTCACATCCGGCGGTAGATTGGCATAGTACGTACTAAACGTGAATTGCCAGCGAACCGCCTCGGGAAGCAACGCTTCGACTTCGGCGAGCAGCGGAAGGATCGCCATTCCGGGTCGATAAATCAGATACACCTTGCGCGACGAGGCATCGAGCATGGCATCCGCCACAACTCCTGCCCAGCCCGCGTCGCCCTTGGCTTGCTGCCATGCGTTGCAGAACCTTGGCTCGGCAACGCCGCCCGGCAACGACCGGCCGGATGGCAGAATGCGAGGATCGCCCGACCATGCGGTTTCCATCAGTCCGGATTGACCAAGCGCCCACGCCGGACCAGGAGCGTTCAGTTCGGTCGGCATCAGCGCGATGTGATGTGCCAGCTTGTTGGTTCGTTGCGAATAATCGAGTCCAGCGTCGGCCACGCGCGATAGAATGTTGTACGACTGGCCGCCTACGGACAAGATAAGGTGTGAGTATGCGACCGGGTTCATGGACGCGCTGGGGCTCGCCGGAGGAAACACGTGGCGGTAGCCGCTGAGCGACTCGAGTCGTTCAGCCAGAGTCTTCGCCATCCCCGGCGTGCTGGCCACGGTACAGAATCCTCGACTGCCTGGGCGAAGACCCCGCGGTGAAGACGTATAGATGATTTCTTGACTCATACCGGCCAGCCTCGGGCTCTCGACTATTTCTCGTCGGTATTGACAACCTGAGCGACCATGCCGCGACAACCGCGACAGAGCACTGCCAACAGGGGAACCTCGGCCCAGATCGGGCGTATCTTTCGCGGACGAATTCCGTATCCTGGGCCGTCCGGGAGTTTTTCCGGAGCGTGTCCTGTGGCACTCGTCGGGATGTACAGCACGTCGTCTGCGAACGACTCTGCGCTGGAGCACAACTCGGGCGTGTACTTCCATAGCAACTCACGAAGCTGTTTCGACACCTTCTTGACAAAACCAAGGTCCAAGCCGTGGATCGAATGGTCTAATGCCTTTCTCCACGGATGCGGTAACTCGGTCTTGAGAAGCCCTTTCCATGCGTCGTACTTGGTGACAACCACGATCAACTGCGAGGCGTGCTTCTGATGCTGCGGCAAATGTGTGTGCCTGCGGATGCGATCCGCCATTTCGTGAAGGATCGTCTCTTGGCGGGTGGTCACAGGTGCTTCGTTCACCTGAGGATCCTGCGATACTTTGCGGCAAGCCTCGCGGAATCGCGGGTCCTGAGTCGGGTCGTACAGAAACAGCAGGCTGTCGCTTCGCGTCAGGTGCCGCGTCACCTGGTTGGCTGCGGTGTCCTTGCCTGGCTGAAAAGACTCGCCCGCATTGTCGTACAGGCACATCACGCGAGATGCCCTGACCTGCAGGTCGCGATTCGGGTGCTCGGCCGATGGGCGTATTGCAAAGAAGAACGGCCTGGGAAGACGCACGATCTGCTGATCAAATCGGATTTCATCGTATAGATCGCCCTGTTCCTGGGTCTTTGCAAGCTTGACCAGCGCGTCCTGATCAGGATTGTGGAACTGCTGCTCTTCGTACTCGTTCAACAACGCGTTTGCCGTCGGGTCGGCATCGGAAAATGTCAACCCGAAATACTGCGGCAGGACATTCCTCAACCTCCAAGTCATCGAAGCGAGGAAATAAGACTTCCCGCACGCCGGACTTCCCACAATGGAAACGAACAGCGGTTGCAGTTCCAAGTTCGACCGAGGGACCGATAAATGGCAATTCGGACATGCCAGCCGCTTGCACACCTGCCCTCCGGGATCGATGGCGTTTCCGTCGAGATCGAAACGATCGGGCAAGAAACGCCTAGCCTCATCCGGCCCAAGACGCGGGTCGTTCCGCAGACTGGGGTGTTCGGACACCCAAAGGATGTCCTCCGGCGCGAACTCCTCCCAGCAATGAGGACAAATCACCCGCCCCCGCAATCCCATGCGAACTTCGTTCACGTTCGATTTCAATTTGTGGTCCCCGCGAAAAAAGGATCACTCGAATACGATCCGTTTGCGGCTTGGCGGCAAGCCGCCCATCGACTCGCCCTCGGTCCTCAGAATACTCAGGAGTTCGGAGGCCACGCCTTGGAAGCTGGATTCCCGTTGACGATCCTTGACATAGCCCCAGCCGCGCAGTGCCTCTGCAAAAGCAGCCTGATGGTCACCCCGATCGCGAGCCGCCTTCGCCGACTCAAGCGAAGATTTGGCTTTCCGCAATGCACTTGCCGCATCGCGAGCGTCGCCAATTTCGGATTTGGTCGGCCCGCTCTGTCGCGATGCACCACCACCTGACGCACCACCACCTGATGCACCACCACCCGATGCACCACCACCCGATGCACCACCACCCGATGCACCACCACCCGATGCACCACCACCCGATGCACCACCACCCGATGCACCACCACCCGA
>CAIPEB010000662.1 GCA_903863885.1 uncultured Planctomycetaceae bacterium
CAATACGCAACTCGCACAAACTCTGGCGTCAAGACGTCCATCACACTCGTGCTCGCCGTACTGCAGCACATCCCCACGGCCGCAGGTCAGCGTGGGCGTGTGGTACGTACAAACGATCGGAATCTCCTTGTCGTGACTTGCCTCCACCCACGACAGTAAGTCGCCTCCGGTGAGAGGATGGAAATGAACAATATCCGGCCGAAACTCCTCAAGAAGTTCCAGGAAACCATCCGCCCGACATCGCCTGACGTCAGTCCCCACAAAAACGTAGCGACCACCGGATCGTGTTTCCTCGCTGGCAGGGATCACGACCACGACTTCGTGCCCGCACGCCTTCAACTCCCGCGACAAGGCGGCTACGTAAACCTCCGTGCCGCCGACGGACTCGGGCAGAAACGCAAACGTGGAAAGCAAAATCCGCAAGGCAATTCCCGAAATGAAACAACGAAACCGGTTCGCGATACTTCAGGCCAGCGTCGCTCCCCAGAGCTTATTACCGGATCAAGGCGACTCCAATTCCCTGACCCAGCGTCTCGTTCCAAGGCGGTCAGCTACCGCCCCTCAAGCAACCCGCGATAAAGCTCAACGTATTGCCCGGTAATCACGGAAGGCCGAAAACGCTCCCGATTTTTCAATCCCCGCTCGATCAGGTCTTGTCGATAGGTTTCGTCCTCAATCAAGCGTTGAAAACCGGCCCGCAAAGCCTGCACATCCCGCGGATCGACAAGATGCGCCGCATCCCCCGCCGCTTCCGGCATCGATGAACAGTTGCTGCTCAGCGCCGCTCGGCCGACTGCGTTTGCCTCGACAATCGGCATGCCGAATCCCTCACTAAGCGAGGGAAGACTGACAATATCCGACTCGCTGTAAAGTCGCAAAATTTCGTCCTCCGAAACCGATTCGACATGCGTCCACGGAACTCGAGCCGCCCGCAGCGCTTCATCGATTTCAGGACGCATTCGTCCCACCAGGACCAGTCGGCAGGAGAGTCCATCCAGTGCGGCGACGACGCGGTTCACGTTCTTGTTGGGAGCGGTCCCCAACTGGAGAATCTGCGGACACTCTCGGTTGAAAGGACGCACAGAAGGCACGAACCTGTCCGAAATACACGGGTAAATCACCTCGATTTTGTCTCGAGGACATCGGGAGTTCTCGAGCACATCGTCGCGAGTGGCCAGCGAAATCACGGTGACGCGGGCAGCGCGGCGCGCGGGGTATTCGAGCCAGAACTTTCGCAGAAACTCGCGGTAAATACGGTTCGGATGATTCAGGAAGACACAGTCGCACACCGTCAAGACGGTGCGCCGACCGGATAATCCCAGCGCGAGGTAGTGCGTATCCCCCGTCACATGATTGATATCTGCCTGATGACGCCGAGCATCCAGGACATTCCGCAGTCGCTGCCGCACTCCGTTGCTGTAGCACGGCGCCTCATGCCAAATCGGCACTATGTCCGCAGGCAGATGAGCGGCAACGAGTCGAAAAATCGTCTCGATGCTGAAATTGCCCGCCGGCCTCGGCTTCCGGTTGAGAAAGACTACTCGTGTCACAATTGCCTGCCTGTTTAGCCCGCTTCAGATTCGTTCA
>CAIPEB010000663.1 GCA_903863885.1 uncultured Planctomycetaceae bacterium
CGACGTCAAACACGAGCTGTCGTTGGCCTACAAGATCACCGACACCAAAGCCGGGGATGGTGAAACGCTGCCGGCCTTGCTGAGCGATGCTCAGGAGAACCTGCCGGCCGGTCGGATCGAAACGTTGGCCTACGACAAAGCGGCCGACACGAACGAAGTGCATGAAGTCCTTTCGCGGGCCCACATCAAAGCGGTGATTCAAAACCGGTCTTTGTGGAAAGAGGAACACGAACGGATGCTGCCGGGACACGACGGCAACTCGAATCTGGTGTATGACGAAGCGGGCACGGTGCACTGCTACGATCGAGTGAGTGAGCCGATGGTGCGGCACCCGATGGCCTACATCGGATACGAGCCGCAGCGGGAGACCATCAAATATCGCTGCCCGGCCATGCATCAAGGTTGGCCCTGTCCGATGTCGGCGACCTGCAACCAGGAAAAGACCTACGGCCTCACAGTCCGCGTTTCGCGAGAGATTGACCTGCGACGTTTTCCGGCCTTGCCGCGGGCGACCAAGAAGTTCGAGCGGTTATACAAAGGCCGGACGGCCGTGGAACGTGTCAACGCCCGTATGAAGATCTTCTGGGGCGCGGATGATGGCAACGTGACGGGCTCGCGACGGTTTTTCGCGTTGCTGGGCGTGATCCTCGTGGTCCATGCGGCCTTCGCCACGCTGCTGGCCGCAGCGCCGCGTCACGAAGGCACGTTGGGGCAGACGAAGTTGGGGCCCATCGCAGAAGCCTTGCACGGCAAGCTGAAGGAACCGATGCCGCGTCGGCGTTCCCGCCGTACTTCGCAAGAACGCCAGGGCCGTTTGCCGCTGCATGCCTGATGTGTCGCTGTCGACGATACGACCGCCAACGTTCAGGAGACGAATTCGTAGGGAGCACGACGAGAAACCGGAAGAACGAGAAGGGACACCGATGTGACCACACCACGTGTGTCGTTAGGAGTGTCAGTCCGCACTCGACGGGACGACAAGCACATCGTGCTGAAGAGGGTCGGCTTGCAATACCATCGAATGCCAGGAGGGATCCGGTAATGACGAATCTCTGACGGTCACCGTGGTGCGGCGGTTCCGAAGAGACGCATGCCATGCAGGCGCGCTAAGCCTTCGGACCGGACGGACGATTTCTGCTGCGGATGCGTGACTGGCACATACTGTACATTAAAACATACAGGACGGTTGACACGGTCGGGGCGCTCGCCGAGCTTTCCGTCGCTGGACAGGCTCGGCAAAGTTCGCTGGACGCGAGCCCGTGACGGACCAATCGGATGGCGCGCTGGTCTCGGATCGTCTGGGCCACATTCCAGGACTCCGATGCCGCGGAGGCATGTGCAACCGTACCGAATCCGGTCTGCGTCGAGCCGTCGGGTTGGGCACCATCCGTCCAGAGGCTGCGATCAGGTCCGTTGGCCCCACAATGAGCCGCTACTGATCGAAGAAGCGTCGGCGCTCTCGAAGTTGCCGGCGTGTCAGCGCCTGCCGGACCGCCGAGTCCGCTGCACCGCGGTGCCGGCCGGGCATTCTATTCTGCGCTCCCACTCAGGGAAGACGCTCTTTCATGTTGCACCGCAACATATACCCCCG
>CAIPEB010000664.1 GCA_903863885.1 uncultured Planctomycetaceae bacterium
AGGAGCGGGGGCGGCGCGCGGCTGCCAAAGCGGCTGACGACCAGTTTTTTGACGATCTGACCGAGTCCCCGGCACCCGACTCGTCAGCAACGAGTGACGACTCGGCACCGGGCGACAGTCCGACGCCTCCCGTGGCCAAGGAAGAATCGGCGGACGACGGAGCGAAGAGCGACGAATCGTGACAGGCCGCGGCCGGCAGCCTGGATTCTCCCGGCATCCCGCATCCGTTTTCATCCGGCGTGGAGACGCCGTTTCGTATCAACGTGGTGCAAGCGGGGCGTTCGGCAGGAATATGATCGCTCAAGTGAACCGAGATCGCAAGGAAAAGGCGCGGCGAAGTTCGCCGCGCCGTGTATTGCCAGTCGGGTTGCCGAATTACCGCAGCGGTTGGCGATTCGGCACGAGAACGGCACGGAACGGTTCCATCAACCGAACCAGCCGCCGCCCTTCTTGAACGACTTCACGGCCTTGTCTTCGTCCGCAAAGATCTCGAACACTTTGTTCAAGCGGGTGATCTTGAAGACTTCGAGCACGTTCGGCGAGATGGCACAGAATTTCAGGACCACGCCATCTGTCTTGCATTTCTTGTTGAGCAGCACCAACTTACCGATCATGGCCGACGACATGAACTGAACGCCTTGAAAGTTCAGCACCATCTTCTTGCTGGTCGCCGCGCTGGCAGCCATATCCATCAGCTCTTTGCCAATCAACGCGATGCGTGCTTCGTCCAGGATTTTGGCGTCCGTAAAGTAGACGACCAACACCTCCTCGACTTCCTGGGACTTCAATGACGACATAATCGGTTCCCGTTTCGGTCTGAGTTTACTGGGAGCGACCTGTTGCAGATGCTGCCCCGAACCTTTGCACTCGCATAAACTTATCATGAGCGAGGTCTGGATGCAATCAACCCTGACGCGAACAATTTCTTGCGGCAGTCCGGTGCGGGTTGACGGCATTCCGCCCCCGAATCGGAGTAATCCGGCAGGTTTAACGGCCTTCGCCGGCCGGAGCCGCCGCTTGCGCGATGCTCCCGCAATTTCGCCCTGAGAATGTGCCCGGTTCGCCCGCCGCTTGAGCCCGTTTGGGTCAGGTCCAAAGTCGCCGGTCGAGCATCCGGTAGTTGACCGCCTCCTGGATGTCGGAAACGCGAACCAGTTCCGATTGTTCCAGGTCGGCGATGGTGCGGGCCACCCTCAGGATCTTATCGTGCGCCCTGGCCGATAACCCCAATTCGTTGACGCTCGATTTCAGCAAATCGGCACATGCTTCGTCAAGCGGACAGAACTGTCGTACCTGGCGGCTCGTCATGTGGGCGTTGCATCGCGTGCGGCTGTTGCCGAAGCGGCCGCGTTGGATTTCGCGGGCATTGACGACGAGTTGCCGCATGTCCCGGCTGCTGGTGCCGCCGTCGCGAGACGCCAGTTCGTGAAAGGCCACGGCCGGCACTTCGATGTGGATGTCGATTCGATCAACGAGAGGGCCGCTGATCTTGGCCATGTAACGCTCGACCTGGGGGCTTGAGCAATGGCAATCGCGGCGCGGGTCGTGACGGTAACCGCAGGGGCACGGATTGAGCGCGGCCACCAGCATGCAGTCGGCCGGAAACGTGGTGCTGCACAGAGCCCGGGATATGGTGACGATTCCGTCTTCGAGCGGCTGACGCAGGACTTCGAGCGTGCGGCGGTTGAATTCGGGCAATTCGTCGAGGAACAGCACGCCGTTGTGCGCGAGGCTGATTTCTCCCGGAGTCGGTGTGCGGCCGCCGCCGACGAGGCCCGCATCGCTGATCGTGTGGTGTGGCGAGCGGAACGGGCGTTTGGCCATCAGCGGCTGTCCGGGACGCAGTCTGCCCAGGGCGCTGTATATGCGGGTCGTTTCGATCGACTCGCCCGCCGTCAGGGCCGGCAGGATCGTGGGCAGTCGTTTGGCGAGCATCGTCTTGCCCGAACCGGGCGGACCGATCATCAAGAGATTGTGCCCGCCGCTTGCGGCGACTGTCAGCGCCCGCTTGGCCATTTCCTGGCCTCGGACATCGCCGAAGTCCTCGTCATACCGGGCGAATTCCTGAAACAGGTCATCGAGTCGCGAGGGGGTCGGATCGATGGCCAGCTGTCCCGCGAAAAAAGCGGCCGCTTCCGCCAGGCTGTCCACCGCCATGACCTCAATATGTTCCACCACCGCCGCTTCCGAGGCGCTGGCCGACGGCACGATCACCCCGTGCAGGCCCCGCTGTTTCGCCGCGGTAATCGCCATGGAAAGGGCGCCTTTGGTCGGCCGCGTCCGGCCCTCGAGCGAAAGCTCGCCGATTACCGCGTAATGTTCGAACAATTCCGACACCAACTGGCCGCTGGCCGCGAGTATTCCGAGCGTGATCGGCAGGTCGAACGAGGCCGCCTGCTTCGGAAGCTCCGCCGGCGCCAGATTGATGACGATCCGATCCTGCGGACGGATGAAGCCCGAGTTCACGATGGCTCGCTCGACCCGGTGCGTGCTTTCCCGCACCGCCGCCTCGGGCAGCCCGACCAGAACGGTCTTGGGGGTGGCGGCCGGTGACACATCGACTTCAACCTCGACCGGAAGTGCCTCGATGCCCAGCAGCGAGAACGTTTTCAATTTCGCCAGCAAGCGGTCCTCTCCTCTGCGCTCTCGCGGTATGTTGGCAGCCCTTCGGCGCGCATTGCGAGCGCTGGAGAAGTCGATTTGCGCTTTGGTAATCGGTCCGCGCTCGCGTTCTATAGCTGTAGAGCGCAATCCGGCTGGCGGAGCCATCAGGATTCTGCGTGGCAGACGCGAGAAAGTCGAGAATTCCGGCCGAGTCGCCTGGTGAGAGGTGCTGCGAAACGGATGCGGCGCCGGCCGTCGTGAACGGTTGTGTTTTCAGGGGCCGACCGCTGTGAAGCGACAGCGGGCCGGCACGAAGCGTTCGGGGAAATCAGTTCGCGGTTGAACGTGGCGACGACGCGGGAAGCGATTCATCGTGTCCGGATGGAGCCGGCAGCGGGCGGCCCTCGCTCAATAGGAGTTCGACCGTCTCCTCGGCGATCTGGCACAGTTCAGCAAACACCGCTGATTGATCATCGCCATGACAGCCGCCATAAAACAACTCGGGGCAGCTGCCGACGAAACACTGGTCCTCTTCCGACCACGCGACGATTTTCGTGTACTTCGCTGCCTGACTCATGATTGCGACTCCCTTATGGCCATCCTGACGGCTCTTTCCAGGTAAGGCTTGGCATCGTCTCCCAGTCGGCCCGCGATTGTCACGGGTCGGACAACCCGTGGATGAACGTAATTTCGGTGACTACCTCTACCGCCGCGTTCGACAAATCCGGCAGCTCTCAGGTCGGCCACCAGTTCCCGCACTTTCCGTGGCGTTCCAGGCATCCCTTTCAGCCGACGACTGTGCGGAGCTTCCACATTCTAGCACACGTCGAAGATCTTGCCGCGAGCAACTCTGGCCATGTCGGCACCTCACAGGAGGCAGGCCAATGTGACAGTCCCGCCGCAGCGAGACTGCTCGCGGCCGGATTCTCGCCTAATCTGTTAAGCGAAATCTGGCACGTTGCCCCGTCAGATATCTTTGATCTGGGGCCAAAAAAGAGCGGAGTTTCTGCTGAACTGAACGTCCGGCGGTTGAACGCAGCGACGACGCGGGGAGCGATTCGTCACGGCTTTTTCAGGTACGTTTCAAGTTTGCTTGATTCGTGGACCGTCACATGGCCGTCCTCCTGGCGGACGATCAGTGCCGCGGTATCCGGCATCTTCTCGATAAATGCCAGCCCCCTTTCGACGCCGAGGACTCCGACGGCCGTGGACATGGCGTCCGCGGCCATGGCCGTCGGCGCCACCACCGATACGCCGCAGTGCACTGTCAGCCCGATTCCTGTGTGCGGGTCGAGTACATGGGAATAGCGGCGGCCGTTGATGACGGCGAACTGCCACGCGTCGCCTGAAGTGGCAACCGCATTGTGGACGAGCCGCACAAAGTGGCTCGGCGGCTGATTCGGCTCCAGCGGCGCGATTCCGACCGTCCAGGCGTCGGAGTCCGGAGGCGGGTCCCAGCCGAGGATCTCGCCGCTGACATTCACCAGCGCCCGGTTAATCCCGAGCTTCTGCAGTTCCTCCATCGCCACGTCGGCCGCATAGCCTTGGGCGATACCGCCCAAGTCGATGCGCATATTCGGTTTCCGCAGTTCGACGGTCGATTGCTGCTTGTGGACGATGAGGTTCTTGTAGCCGACCGCCGCGAGAGCCTCGGCCAGCTGCTGCGGGTCCGGCATCTCCTCCCGCCGCCGGGCCCGACGCCACAATTTAGTCAGGGGGCCGACCGTAACGTCAAATGCGCCTTCGGATTTCTCGCTCATGTCCTGGGCGTAAGAAAGTACCTCGTTGAGGTCGCGGCTTACCGGAATAGCGTTCGCCGTGGGCGACTTGCTGCACAACCGCATCAGTTCGCTGTCCGAGTCGTAGTCGCTCATCATTTTGTCGAGGAAAGCGATCCGTTTGAACGCGGCGGCAAACGCCCGGTTTGCGGTTGCTTCGTCGGGAGCGTACAATACGACGACGACGGTCGTACCCATGGCAACTTGGGATGACTCGAACCGCTTGAGCGTGCTGGAGCCATCCGCTGTCGCGCCGTAAAGGGTGTGAAGCACAAGTCCGAGCAGGGCTACGTACATGGGGGCCGACCTCCCGCCTGATTAAGCCAACCGTTAATCCCGCTTCCCCAACTTCTTATTCAAATCGAGGAACCGCGATGCATATGATCAGCCTACTTTCCCCCCGTCTCGTTCGGCAAGCGCAGGCCTGGGCCGCGGCTCTGGCGTTTGCGGCATGTGTTGGCCTGGTGGCCAGAACGAATGCCGCCCAAGCCCCGGTCCTGACGGTCGCAGATGCCGACGCGAAGGCTCCGGCGGAAATGAAGCCGTACACGGAGTTGATCGAGCACACCGACGCGACGATCGGCATGGTGCCGATTCCCGGCGGCGAGTACCTGATGGGCAGCCCGGCTTCCGAGGCGAACCGCAAGGAAGATGAAGGTCCGCAGCACAAGGTGAAAATCGAGCCGTTCTGGATGAGCAAGTGCGAGATCACCTGGGACACGTTCGAGATTTGGATGTTCGACCTCGATATTCAGCGCCGCGAACTGGCCAAGAAGACTCCGAACGAGCGGGACAAGGCCGCCGAGGAATACCAGATTTCCCAGCCGACCGAACCCTATACCGACATGACATTCGGCATGGGAAAGAAAGGCTTTCCGGCGATCTGCATGACCCAGGACGGCGCCCTTGTGTTCTGCAAGTGGCTCTCGTCGAAAACCGGCCGGTACTACCGCCTTCCGACCGAAGCCGAATGGGAATACGCCTGCCGCGCCGGGACGAAGACCGCCTACTCCTTCGGTGACGACCCCGCGAAACTGGCCGAATACGGATGGTATTTCGACAACAGCAATGAAAAGTACCACAAGGTCGGCGAAAAGAAGCCGAATCCGTGGGGCCTGTTCGACATGCATGGCAACGTGTGCGAGTGGGTGCTCGACCAGTACACGACGGACTTCTATGGGAAGTCGGGAGCCCAGGTCGCCGACAACCCGCTGTGCATTGCGACGAAGATCTATCCCCGCGCTGTGCGTGGCGGTTCGTGGGACGACGACGCGGAAGCATGCCGCAGCGCCTCCCGCAAAGGCTCGAGCGACGCCTGGAGCCAGCAGGATCCCCAGATTCCCAAGAGTATCTGGTATCACACCGATGCTCTGCAGGTCGGCTTCCGCATCATTCGGCCGTTGACCGAACCGAGCGACGCGGAAAAAGCTTCCAAGTGGGAGGCCTCGATTCAGAAGTTGAATCGCAAGAAGGGCCGCTAGACTGGAGAATTCCTTCCGCTGAACGTCATCGCGGCGAAGCAGCCTGCTCGCGCGATGGTGGTTCTTCGGTAACACTGCTCTGCGTCGGCGGCCGGTCGATCGGCCTCGGCCACTGGAAGCGACCAGCCGTCGGCGCAGAGATTCAGTCGATAACGAACTGACCGGGATCCACTGGAGATCCACTGGATTCGATCCCTGAACTTGATCACTGAAACTGACCGGATAAGCTGAGGTCATGAGCAGCGCGTCATCGGGTGGACAGCAACCGAGGACTTCACGACGCGACTTTATCCGCCGTTCGTCCTGGCTGGTGGCGGGCGGCGCGGTAGGCACGGGCTTGAGTTCCGCGCGCCCGGCACGCGTTTTCGGCTCTGACGCAATTCGCGTCGGCCTGATCGGGTGCGGCCGCCGGGGTACAAACGCCGCGATGCAGGCGCTCGGCACAACCGGCGGGCCTGTGCATCTGGTTGCCATGGCCGACACATTTGGCGACCGGCTTCAGGGAGCGTACCGGGCGCTCAAGAGCCGCCACGTCGCAAGCGTGGATGTGCCGTCTGAGCGCCGATTCGTGGGCGCCGATGCATTTCGCCGACTGCTGGACTGTTCCGTTGATATTGTCCTGCTGACTGCGCCCCCCGTGTTCCGGCCCCTGCATTTCGCAGCCGCCGTTGCTTCCGGAAAACACGTGTTCATGGAAAAGCCGGTGGCAGTTGATGTGCCCGGCGTCCGCGTGGTGCTCGAGGCCAGCGAGGCCGCACGCAGACAGGGTCTGGCTGTTTCCGTGGGATTGCAGCGACGACATGATCCGGCCTACCAGGAGATAATCGCTCAACTGCAATCGGGCGCGATCGGCGAAATTCGTCTGGCACGTGCCTACTGGAACAGCACGCCTCAGGGGGTTCCCGAACGAAAGGCGGGGCAGGGCGAACTCGACTTCCAGCTTCGCAACTGGCAGCACTTCGCCTGGCTGAGCGGCCGTCCGGTCGTCGAGCAGCACATTCACAATCTCGACGTGATCAACTGGCTGAAGAAGAGCCATCCCGTGTCGGCCCAGGGCCACGGCGCAAGGGCGGACGGCGTCGCTGAGGCATCGGACCAGCACTTCGTCGAGTTCACTTATCCGGACGGGACGAAACTGATCAGCCAGTGCCGTCGTGCCGCGGGATGCTGGAACAACGTTTCCGAACACGCCCACGGCACTCATGGACGAGCGGACATCAGCGGGGGGAAAATCTACGACTCCAACGGTGCGATCGTCTGGCAGACCCGCTCGTCGCACAGCGGTCACGAATTGCAGCAGCGCAGTCTTTTTGCGGCTCTGCGCGGCGGCGAGGTGCCCAATGACGGCGAGGCGGCGGCGATCAGTACGCTCACTTCGATACTTGGCCGCATGGCCGCAGAGAGCGGTCAGTGGGTGACCTGGGACGAGTTGCTGAACTCGTCTGCGATACTGGCTCGCGTGCGTGCCGATGGGGTTGCCGAGCCGACTTGTCCGGTCTGAAACGCCGGCCTTGGAGGCGGTACTGCTGGGCAATTGCTTCGCAGTTCAAAGGCCTCTGATCGAAGCAGGCAACAAGCGGTTCCGTTGCAACGGTCCGGCCCGTGTGTGTTTTCCCGGCAATGCGCCGTCCCAAAACAACGCCAGCCATCCGGCCGCATGGTTTGCCGCCGAATGGCTGGTTGTTTAGCTTGGCTTCCGTCTGCGAAGTTCGTCAGGCGGTCAGGCCGTTACGCCTCACGAGGCCATGTCCTTGAGGGCCTTCAGCGGGCGAATCTTCACCACGTTGCGAGCCGGCTTTGCCTTGAAAACCGTCTCTTCGCCGGTGAACGGATTGATGCCCTTACGTTCCTTCGTGGCCGGCTTGCGAATGACCGTAATCTTGGCCAAACCAGGAATCGTGAACTGGCCGGTTCCCTTCTTGCCAACCGACTTGGCAATCTGGTCCGCGAGCGAGCCGAACACTGCGGCCACTTGCTTGCGGTTCAAGCCTGTCGCTTCCGCGACGCTCGTGAAGATCTCGGACTTGCTTGGCGGTTTCTTGGCTGCCGCTTTCGCCATAGGTGTACCTCCTTGTCAGGTGTACCGTTGATACAAACGCTATACGTCCGTCCGACGCGAGTGATGCGATGATTAGATACGTTAGTCAGCAAATTGCAACCGGTATATGCAGGAAAACCGCTGAATTTCCCGAAAAAAACGGCCTTTTGGTTCGTTGGCTCAGATCTTCGAACCGGCGATTGCCGACAAGACGAATCACCGGCGCCGCGGGCTCGCTCCTGTCTTTCGGCGATTTTCCGCGATTTTACTGGACGCTGGACCGCGTCTGTCGAGGCGAATGTGCTGCAAACTTGCCAGCATGGTGGCGCTCACATAAGATTCACCCGAGCAACGATTTAGTCGGAACGGCAGGGACGCGTGTGTGATTCACGTCGGGATGAGGCCTTGTGAGCGGGGCGAATTCCAGCGAAAAACGGCCGAAATCGAGATCACTGACCAGCAAATCGCGGGGTTCCCCGATATGAGAGGTTGGGCCACAAGGCGTACGACGAAGCAGATTGCAGCGGTGGCTATTGCCCTGTGCGGATGGATCGCTTGGTCCGCACTTGCTCAAGCGCCGGCCAATCCGCAGGAGGCCGAGGAAGTCGAGTCGATTTTCCAGCCTGCCCAGCGAAGCCTCCGTCAGCATCTCACCCGCGCCAAACAGGCCATCGACGAACAGCGGTTCGGCGATGCGGTCAGCGAACTGGGCGGACTCCTGACCAGTCCGGAACTGAATCGAAACGGCGAGGCCGGCGGCGAACCGCAGGACTTTTTTCTCGGGACGGGGGGCGGCACCGGGCCGCAAACGAGCGTCAAGACCGAGGCTCAGCGACTGCTCGGCGCCATGCCGGCCCGAGGGCGGGAACTGTACGAACTGCAATTCGGCGCGGAAGCCAAACTGCTGCTGGAGGATGCCGTTCGATCCGGCGATCTGGAAAAACTGAACGAAGTCACACGGCGGTATTTCCATACCCGTGCCGGCTACGACGCGACCGTATTGCTGGGACGCCTTCATTTCGATCGCGGCAGGCCGCTCGCTGCCGCACTCTGCTGGAAACGTGTGCTCGACACGACGGTGGCCGGGGCACGCTTCGAGCCGGAGCTCTCGGTGCTGCTCGCATCCGCCTATTTGCAGGCCGGCCGTAACGATGCCGCCGTGGAAGTACTGGCCGGATTGCGCAAGCGGCTGCCCGACGCTCAAGTCAGCATCGGTTCGCAGCCCGAGGCACCGTTGCCTGCGTCGGGCCAGGAACTGGCATGGCTCGAAAGTCGGTTCGGTTCGCCAGATCGCGCCGGCTCGGCCGATGCAGGGACTTCGCAATGGACCATGTACCGAGGCAACGCCGCGCGGAATGCGTCGGCAGTCGGGGACCTGCCGTTGCGCACGCCTCGCTGGTTCGCGGGATCGGCGGAAGATCAGGAAGATGAGCGGTTCATTGCCGACCTCGAACAGGGATTCATCGACGAAGAGGTGGCGGCGATTCCCGCCTTGCAGCCACTCGCCGTGGGGGACGTGGTTCTGACGCGGTCACCCGAGCGGTTGTACGCGCTGAATCTGCAGACGGGCAAGCGAGTATGGGAATATCCATGGTGGGATCTCAGCGACCAGTCCTCGCCGTACGCAGCGGGTGATATGCCGCGGAATCAGGGAATCGACGAACGCAAAATGCAACTGAAGCAGCGTCTGTGGTATGACGCCGCGTATGGGCAGATGAGCAGCGACGGAGAGGCTGTTTTTTTGATCGATGACCTGCGCAACACGCTTCCTGCCACGTCGCGCTGGACGTTGATGGGGGGACGTCCGGGGTTGACCCCCCAGCAGGCCACCAATCAGCTCGTGGCCTTGGAACTGCGCACCGAGGGGAAGACCCGCTGGATGGTCGGAGGTGAGACGGGGCTCGACGAGCCGAAACTTGCCGGCGCGTTTTTTCTCGGATCGCCCTTGCCGCTGTTCGGTCAGCTCTATGTGCTGGCCGAGATTAAAGGCGAGATTCGGCTGGTGGTTGTGGATGCCCAGACGGGACGTCAGGAGTGGTCGCAGCAGATCGCGCAGGTGGATAGCCAGGGCATCCTCGATAATCCGCAGCGCCGCCTGGTCGCCGCCAGTCCTTCGTTTGCCGACGGAATAGTCCTCTGCCCGACGTCGGCCGGCGCGATCGTGGCCGTTGATATGGCAACGCGATCGCTCCTCTGGGGTTATCAGTACGCTCCGATTGCATCCTTGAGTCGCAATTTCGGCATGATCCAGCCGTATCCCGGCCAGGCCTCCAAACCGGGCGACCGCTGGTCCGACGGGACCGTTACGGTCGCTGACGGCGCCGTGGTACTGACGCCGCCCGAGTCGAATAAACTGTTCTGCCTCGACCTGCTGACCGGAGAACCAAAATGGCCGCCGCGCGATCGAGCAGATGATTTGGCGGAAATGCTGTACGTCGCCTGCATTCGAGCCGGCCAGATCGTTCTGGTGGGGCGGACGCACATAACGGCGATTCGGCTCAGCGACGGGAAATCCGCCTGGGCACAGCCCATCGCCCTGGCCGCCGATCAGCGCGAAATGCCGAGCGGCCGGGGATTATACGCCGAGCCGTTCTACTACCTGCCGACGACCACCGCTCAATTGCTCAAGGTTGACTTGAACCAGGGCAAGGTTGCCCAGCGGATGCGGACCGGAGTGGTCTTGGGGAACGTGATCAGCCACCGCGATCAGTTGGTTTCTCAGGGCGCAGCCGGCACTGCGGCCTACCATCAGATCAGCCCGTTGCGCGTGCAGGTTGCCGCCTCGCTGGCCAAGTCGCCGTCCGACGCCTGGGCTCTCGCCCGGCAGGGCGAGCTGCTCGTCAACGACGGAGATATCCGCGGAGCGATGGAGTCGCTGCGGAAGGCCCACGACATCAAGCCGGACGATCCGGAGATTCGCGGATTGCTCGTAAGTACATTTCTCAATGCACTGTCCGATGACTTCCAGAAATACCAGGAGCTGACCCCGCTCGTCGAACCGCTGATCGACGATGCCGCGCAGCGCTGTGCCTATTTGCGAATCCTTGCCTCGAATCTGCAGACACAGGGCAAGCTGGTCGAGGCATGGAGTTCCCTGTCACGGTTGGCCGACCTGATGATCCAGGAAGGTCAGAAGCTGCCGTCGCTGTGGGAGGCCGCGGAATCGGTCGAGGCCGGCTGGTCGGTTCGACCGGACTGCTGGTTTGCGGCTCGGCTTTCAGCGTTGTGGGACGCTGCCGACAGCGAGTTGCGCGCCACGATCGAAAAGGAAATCGTACAGCGTCAGGATAGCGTCCTGGCGGGTTCGCCCGAGGGACTGCAGCGGTTCATCTCGCTCTTTGGGACACATCCGTCGTCTTGGGCAGTTCAACTGCGATTATCCGAGCACCTGATCCGCTCAAATCAGTGGCTGGCCGGGGAAATGCAGTTGGCGACGTTGCGCGTCCGAGATGAACCTGCGATCGGCGGGGCTGCGACGGCCCTGCTGGGCCGACTTACCGCGCTGGCCGGACAAAATGACAACGCGGCGGCCTACTATCGTCAATTGGTTCAGCGGTGGCCTGACGCGGTCTGCCTCGACGGCAAGACGGGCAAGCAGCTTTTCGACGAAGCCCATGCTCGCGAAGGGCTCGCTGCGGCCTTGGAGTCGCCCGCCGGTTGGAAATGGGGCCGAGTAAAAAACCAGGAGACGCTCCAGGGGCTTGGACGCCAGACATACCGGCGAGTCTATCCGGTGCCGCTGACCCGTGTGGATGGCGCATTGGCACGCGTCGGGTCGTTGTTCTTTGACGCGGGCGTCGGCTCGGCGCTGGCCCGCGACCGGCAGGGCAAGTCCCTGTTCCCGGTCAAGTTCACCAGCGGCTTGACGTTTTACAGCCAACAGCCCGGCATGAGCCAGGCGGCCGGGTGCGGGAACCTCCTGATTGTCACCGTGGCCGACCAGATTGCGGCCGTGGACGGATTGCGCGCCGCTCTGAACGAAGAGGAAGGCGTCCTGTGGCGCGAAAGCCTGACGCAGGCAGCTCCGGATCTCGGCCCGCAGCAGGCGAAGTCGATGGCCCGATATGCGAACAATCCCCTCGACCCCGAGTCGCCGCCCCTGTTTTACCTGGCGGATTCGAGCGACCGGCCGATCGGACGAGTCGGCGTCGTCTCTCGCCGGGGAGTGCTGTATCAGAAGGTCCGGACACTCGTTTGCGCGGATCCGCTCACCGGCCGAGTCCAGTGGAACCGTTCGGACGCGCCTCAGGGGGCCGAGTTGTTCGGCGACGATACGTACGTCTTCGCGGTCAACAGCGACAACGGGGAAGGGTCCGTATTCAGCGCGATCGACGGTCGGCTGATAAAGAAGATCAACGTCGCGGGATTCCAGCGCCGTTGGGTTACGTGGGGCCGCAATGTCCTGACGTGGGAACAGGCAGGCGACGCCGTGCGACTGACGCTGCGCGACGCCGAGCGGGACGCCGAGTTATGGACGGAAACGTACGCGAGCGGCTCGCGCGGATGCCGCGTTGGCGACGATGGGATCGCCGTATTGCAGCCGGATGGCCAGTTCGTGATCCGTTCGCTTCGGGATAATCGAGTGTTCGTGCAGCAGAAGGTCCGGCGCGAGACGGAACTCGGCGGCATCGAAGTGCTCGTGTATCCCGACCAGTACCTGCTGTGCACGACCCGCGAACAGTCGGGGCAGTCCGCCACGCCGGGAGGCATGGTGCTCGAGCAGATTCGCGGGCACCTGTATGCGTTCGATCGGCGCGATGGCAAAGCGCAGTGGCAGGTCCCGGCGTTCATTGACGATTTCACGCTCCCGGTCGGTCAGCCCGTCGAATCGCCCGCGCTATGGTTCCTCCGCCAGTATTCGGGCCGAGCGATCGAGAGTACGCCAGGAGCGGGGATCAAGGTGGGCGTGCTTTGCATTGATCGGAGAACAGGACGCGTGATCGCTGAAAAGGAAGGTTTACAGTCCCAGATCAGCGTCTACGAGATCACTTCGGACCGAAATGCGCAAACGTCGTCGCTGTCGATTCCCGGGTTCTCGGTTACGTTGACTTTCACCGACGAGGCGGCGCCGCCGGAACCGCCGGCCCAGACTGGCACGGCGTCGAGCCGGGCCGAGGCACAACCGGGGCTGGTGCGCGAGATTGCCGAGTCGATCCGCGACGCATTGAAGTCCGGCAAGCAGGCCGATTCGCCGTTCGACGACGATAACTCGGCGGCCGGCCCGAAAACCGACGTGGTGATCCCCCCTGTCCAGGAGAAAGATCCGCGGCCGAAATAAACACCCGACCGGCATTCCAAGTACGATAGCCGGTATCCGGCCAGGACTTTCCGGCCCCCCCGAATTCCGTGGTCGCGAATTCCGCCGCCGCGGCCATCGCAGCACGACTGGCCGGCCACTTGTGACTGCAAGCACGACGCCCCTACACTGTTCCCAAATCATACAATTCCGAAATCATCGAAACTCACGCGACAGTTGAGGAATCTTGCATGCTCTCCGACCATGCCCCCGCGACCGGCGATGCTGCCATCGATCTGGCCGCCGTGCAGAAGTTACGCAGCGCCCGGGAGAGGATTACGGGGCAGTTGTCCCGCCTGATCGTGGGTCAGCAGCAAGTCATCGAGGAATTGCTGATCAGTCTTTTCAGCCGCGGGCACTGTCTGCTCGAGGGCGTTCCCGGTCTGGCAAAGACCCTGATCGTCAGTACACTCGCCCGCAGTCTGAACCTGTCGTTCAGCCGAATTCAGTTCACGCCGGACCTGATGCCGGCCGACATTACGGGCACGGAAATCATCGAGGAGAATCGATCGACCGGATTGCGCGAACGCCGGTTTCTGGAGGGGCCCGTCTTTTCCAACGTGATCCTCGCGGACGAGATCAATCGCACGCCTCCCAAGACCCAGTCCGCACTGCTTGAAGCGATGCAGGAACGACAGGTGACGGTGGGCCGCGTGCGTCACCGGCTGGCCGATCCTTTTTTCGTGCTGGCCACCCAGAATCCAATCGAACAGGAAGGAACCTATCCTCTGCCCGAAGCGCAGCAGGATCGCTTCATGTTCAAGGTTTTCGTGCACTATCCGACATTCGAGGAAGAGTTCGAGGTCGCGCGCCGCACGACCGCGCTGCAGGAAGATCGCATCGATCCGGTGCTGGATGCCGCCGAGATTCTGGAACTGCAGAAGGTGGTGCGCGAGGTTCCGGTGAGCGATCACGTGATCCGGTACACTTTGTCCCTCGTGCGTCAGACTCGCGTCGGGCATGCCGGCTCGCCCGATTTTGTCGAGGAGATGCTGGCCTGGGGCGCGGGGCCGCGGGCCGTTCAGCACCTGATACTCGGCGCCAAGGCCCGTGCACTGCTGCACGGCCGCACGCACGTTTCCACCGAAGACATTCAGGCCCTGGCAAAACCCGTATTGCGGCATCGGCTGGTCGTCAACTTCGCGGCCGAAAGCGAAGGCGTAACCCAGGACGACATCGTGGAACGGCTGTTGGCCATCACGCCCTCGAAAGAAGATGAACTGACGAGCGATGCCCGATTCCAGAAGATTTTTGCATCCTGAAGCGATCAAGCGAATCGCCCGGCTTGAACTGCGGTCGCGCCACATCGTGGAGGGCTTCCTGGCGGGAATGCACCGGAGTCCGTACTTCGGGCAGTCCGTGGAGTTCCTGCAGCACCGCCAGTACGTGCCGGGTGACGATCTGCGGCACGTGGACTGGAAGGTCTGGGCGCGGCAGGACCGTCTCTACGTGAAACAGTACGCCGAGGACACAAACCTGCGGTGCACGCTGATCGTGGATGTGTCGGCCAGCATGTCGTACGGCAACGGTCCGCTGAACAAATACGAATACGCGTGCACGCTGGCCGGCAGCCTCGCCTACCTGATGCTCAAACAGCAGGATGCCGTGGGGTGCGTGGCGTTCGACGACCGGATACGCAGCCGCGTGCCGCCGCGAAGCAAGTGGAATCATCTCGACTCGATCATCGAGACCTTCCACGTCAGCCGTCCCGAAAACAAGACCGACCTTCACGCGATTCTGCGCGGCGTCTCCGAATCGGCGCCGCGGCGCGGGATGATGGTGCTGGTCTCCGACCTGCTGGGCGACCCCGAACTGACGCTGCGAGGCGTCAAGATGTTGCGACAGCAGGGCCACGACGTCCTGGTCTTTCACGTCATGGATGACGAGGAACTGGATTTTCCGTTCGAAGGGCCACTGCGATTCGAATGCCTCGAGTCCGCCGACTACCTCAACTGCAACCCGCGCGCGCTGCGTGAAGGTTACCTCGAGGCGTTGAACGCGTTCCTCGAGCGGATCCGGCGAGGCTGCGCCAAGAACAATACGGATTATGCGTTGATCCGCACAAGCCAGCCGCTCGATGCGGCGCTGGCCGCATACCTCAGTTCCCGGCTGGGGATGCACGGCCGCAATTGAAGAGGTGGAGTAACGACTATGTTTAGGCGTGCGGCGAACGGAAGCGAGGAAGTCTGACCGAAATGCAATTTGTTCATCAAGCGCTCACCTGGGGATTCCTGCTGGCCTTCGTGCCCGTGTTGATCCATTTGATCAACCTGGTGCGACGGCGGCGCATTCGGTGGGCGGCGATGGACTTCCTGCAGCAGAGCTATCGCAAGCACCGCAAGTGGATCTGGCTGAAGCAACTGCTGCTCCTGCTGGCGCGGATGGCGATCATTGCGTTGGTCGTCGCGATGCTCGCCCAGTGGGTATCGCGGCAGCAATGGTCGGCTCTGCTCGGGGGCGGCATGACCCATCACTACGTGCTGCTCGACGACAGCTTCTCGATGTCCGAACGCGCGGGGGCCGGCTCGGCCATGGACAGCGCCAAGCGTGCGATATCGCAGATTGCCGCTCAGGCGATTGCGCGTCAGACGCCGCAGAAGTTCACGCTGATCCGCTTTTCGCGTGCTGCCGCGCCTTCGCCGCAGGAACACGCCGGCGCCGTCGCAGCGAGAATCGCCGACTTGAACGGCGAGTCCATCGACGCGAGGTTCGATCAGCTGCTTGAAGAAAGACAGCGGCCCCTGGAACCGACTCAGTTGGCGGTCGGACCGCGGGACGCGATCGAACTGCTCAACCATCTCGTCGAGGAAAACAAGGCCGAAACCGCCATCGTGTACCTCGTATCGGACTTCCGGGAAAATCAGTGGTCGCAGCCGGCTGAACTTCGCAAGATGCTGCGCGAAACGCAGCAGTCGGCCGAGGCGATTCACTTTGTCCGCTGCAGCAAACAGCCGCAGCCGAATCTCGCCATCATCGAACTGAAACCCGGCGACGAAACCCGCGCGGCGGGGGTTCCGTTGTTCGTCAACATCAGCGTGCGGAATTTCGGCACGCAACCCGCCCGCCGAGTGCCTGTCGGCATTCGCACGATCGGTTTCGATTCGCGGGTGGCCGCATCGAGCGAACCCGGAAGATCGACGGGCAAGATCGAGGAACCGCCGGCCGTGCTGATCGACGAAATACCGCCGGGCCAGACGGTCACGCGGCGCGTTCAGGTCTATTTTCCGCAGCCCGGCGCCCAGGTCGTCGAAGCGACGCTGCCCGAGGACGCGGTGGCCGCGGATAATCGCCGCTGGTGCGTGTTGAACCTTCCCGAGGGCGAACCCGTCCTTGTCATCGACGGCAGCCTGAACCAGCGGCAGGCCTACTTTCTGAACGCATCGTTCCAGCCCGGCCAGCGCGCCAACAGCGGAGTTCGACCGGAAGTCCAGCCGCCGTCGATGCTGCGCGACGCGGATGTCGAGACGCTCAGGAAATACCGCGCCATCTATCTGGCCGATGTGGACCAACTCGACGAACGCTCCGTGACGAATCTCGAGGATTTCGTGCGAGACGGCGGTGGGGTCGGTATCTTTGTGGGCGAACATTTCAATGCGGCTGCCTGGAACCAGCGGTCCTATCGCGACGGAAAGGGCTTCTTTCCGCTGCCGATCGAACGGGCCGATGCGCTGCCGCCGCAGCCCGTCGAGAACGTCGCGGACCTCGAAGTGCAGGACCACCCGATATTCTCGGTCTTCAGCGGTCAGCAGAGTTCTTTTCTGCGTCTGGTGCGCATCGAGCGGTACTTGAAGCCGCCATCCGGATGGAAGCCCGCTGCTCAGTCCACGGTCCGAGTTCTGGCGTCGCTCCGCAATCGCCAGCCTCTGGTCGTCGAGCGGCAGCTTGGCGCGGGACGCGTCGTTGTCTTCCTCTCAACCCTGGCGCCCGATTGGAACAATTGGGCCCACGATCCGACGTTCGTGGTCGTGGCCCTCAAACTGCAGGCATACCTCGCCTCGGCGCGGCCGGAGGAGCCGGGACAACTGGTGGGTACGCCGATCCGCGTCGAACTGGATACGCGGAAGTTCCGCAAGGAAGTTGCGTTTGTGAAACCCGGTCTGACGCCGGACCAGTCGATTGTGGTCAAACGGGTTGCGGCTCCGGTCAAGGCAGGCGTGCCCGATGCGGTCGCCGTGCTGGGCAGTGCCTCGGACGTGGATGCGGCCCTCGACACCCAGCGAAGCGGTGTTTACGAAGCCTGGCCTGTTGCGCTGGAGGGGGCTCCGCAGATCCGGCGTTTCGCCCTGAATGTCGATCAGCGCGAAGGAAACCTTGCGGCCCCGGCGGCCCAGATCCTCCGCGACCGGCTGATGCCGGTCAAAGTGACCGTGTCCGACGCGGATGAACTGGCGGATACCACCGGCGAACTCGCCGGCTACAACCGCGGGTTAATGCTGTTGGTGATGCTCGTGACGCTGATGCTGGGTGAACAGTGGCTGGCTTATTCCGCCAGCTACCATCCCGCAAAGGCGTTGGCTGGATGAGAACCAAATGGACTAAGGAGATGTTTTGGAATTCACTCTCCCCTGGAGGTCGTGCGGTTAAGAAGTGGTTGCACCGTCGTGATTCATGCTTCACTCTCCCTCTGGGAGAGTCGGGCCGAAGGCCCGGAGAGGGCTACCGCGCCGCTCGTCGCAGAATTCACTGCTGGTTCGGAAGACCCTCCCCGACCGCTGCGCGTCCGACCCTCCCGCAATGCGGGAGGGTGAAGGGGATTTTTCAGACACGTTCGAAGGACTAATTAGTTAATGCAGGCAAGATTGGTGCGTACTTGACTATTGACAAATGACACCGCCTTTCGGGCTGCCGCCCGCGGCGGGAATCAGGTTTCTGGATCGTCACGGTGAATTCGAGTTTCTTACTACTGGCGCAAGACTCGGGCAAGGTGTACCACCAGTTTGCTCGGCTCGACATGCTGTCGCAGTGGTGGCACTGGCTGCTGCTTGGCTTGGTCTGTCTGGCCGTGACGGCGTACGTCGCGTACATGTACCGGCGCGACGGAATCGAGCTGTCGCGCGGCGTGCGCTGGGCTCTCCTGCTGCTGCGGGTCAGCGCCCTGGCCGGAATCCTGTTCTAGTTCTTCGATCTCGAGAAGCGTTCTGAGCGGAAACTCGTCAAGAACTCGCGATCGCTGGTGCTCGTGGATACCAGTCTGAGCATGGGGATCCAGGACAACGAGCCGGGAGCATCGCCGTCGCGTCGAATTGACGGACTGATCCAGACGCTCGAGCAAGGGACGCTGCTCAAGCAGTTGCGGCGAGAGCACGATGTAGTGGTGTATCGATTCGACCAGCGAGATGCGCCCGTACAGCTTGCGGCCTTCTCGAAGGACGCGCCTGTAACGGCGGACCGATCTCAGAACAAGAGCCGCCGCCAGGAATTCGAGGAGTCGGTGCGCGGGGCGCGGCGCATGGCCAGCGCGGCGGGCGCGGTGTTCGTTGCGGCGATTCTCGCCTTTGTCGTTGCCGCGGCCACATCGCGCCGCAGGAGAAGCGGCGAAGAGGGATCGTTCGCAGTACTGATCGGAATCGTGGGAGTGCTGCTCGCTCTGGTCGTGCTCGGCGTTGCCAACGTTCGATACTACCAGGTCGGCTCGCTGGCGATGGTCGGTCTTGCCGATCCGGTTTTACCGGACGAACCGGCTGCTCAATCCCAGGGCGGGAATGATAAACCGAGTACAAAGCCGACCTCGGTGGACTGGGCCGGCGAACTGGCTCCGCGGGGAACGGAGACTCGTCTGGGCGATGCTCTGCGATATCTCGTGGACAAAGAACGAGGCGGGCCGATCGCAGGGATCGTGGTCTGCACCGACGGGGGCAGCAACGCCGGCGTGGATTGCCGCGAGGCGATCGCCGCAGCGCAGCAGGCGGGAATCGCGGTCTTCACCGTGGGCCTGGGCGGGGCGAAACGGCCCGCTAACGTGGCCGTTGTGGACCTCGAGGTGCCTCCTCGCGTGTACCCGGGAGATCGCTTCAGCCTGACCGCATACGTTCAGGCTTACGGTCTCGCCGGACGAGCGGTGAAAGTCGAACTGGTTGCCAAGTCCGAATCGCCGGCAGCGGCGGCTCAAGAGCAGATCGAGGAGGAACGCCGCGTCAACCTCGGCCCGGACGGCGAGATTCTGCCGCTGAAATTCGAAGTGACTCCGGCACAGACGGGGCGTCGAACCTACTTGGTCCGCGTCACACCGCCCGCCGAGGATCATGACGCACGAGACGATTCGCGGGCGGCGACGGTCGAGGTCGTCGAGCGAAAAAGCCGGGTCCTGCTTGTGGCGGGCGGGCCATCCCGTGAATTTCAATTTCTCCGCAACCTCCTTTACCGCGATCGCGACACCACCGTCGATGTGCTGCTGCAAAGCGGCAAGCAGGGTATTTCGCAGGAGGCTCACCACCTGCTGTTTGAATTTCCCAAGACCGCCGTCGAGTTGTTCGAGTACGACACGATCGTCGGTTTCGATCCGGATTGGCTGGCGTTCGATGTCGCCCAGGTGAATCTGCTCGAGCAGTGGGTGGCCGAGAAGGCAGGCGGACTGATTCTGGTTGCGGGGCCTGTGCAGACGCCAAGATGGGTGGGGCGTGGCCAGGGCGACGAGCGGGTGGACGTGCTTCGCGGTCTTTACCCCGTCGTCTTCTACGGGCGCGGGTCGGCCACGCTCACGGGCGGTCGGTTTGCTTCGGAAACGGCCTGGCCGCTGGAATTCACCCGCGATGGCCTGAGCGCCGAATTCCTATGGCTCGAGGACGACGCGCTGCTCAGTGAGCAGGCCTGGGCTTCGTTCAAGGGAGTTTACGGCTATTACGCGGTTAAAGACCCGAAAGCCGGTGCCACGGTTTATGCGCGGTTTTCCGATCCCAATACGGCCATCGACAATCAATTGCCGATCTACCTGGCCGGGCAGTTTTACGGAGCGGGACGCGTCTTCTTTCAGGCCAGCGGCGAGATGTGGCGAATCCGCGCCGTCGATGAAGACTACTTCGATCGCTACTACACGAAGCTGGTGCGCTGGGTTTCTCAGGGACGATTGTTGAGAGATTCGAGCCGGGGCGTGCTGCTGGTGGACAAGGACCGCTGCCTGATCGGCGATCACATCGCCGTGCGGGCGGTCCTGACCGACGCGCAACATCAGCCTTTGACAGCCGACGAAGTTACCGCGACCCTCGTTCAACCCGATGGACGCCGCACGGCATTTCCGCTGCGGCGCACGGCGGATGCGACGCGCGAGGGGCTGTACCACGGCCAGTTCACGGCCGTGGCCGAAGGAGATTACCGCATCGAGATCGCGGCGCCCCAGGGAACCAAGGACGAAGTCATGGCCAAGAACGTCCGAGCGCGCATCCCGGCACTCGAGACGGAACATCCGCAGCGCAACGATGCGCTGCTCAAGGAGATGGCCGAAAAAACGGGGGGTACGTATTTCGTCGGACTGGCATCGGTGCTGCCGGTTGCGGATGCCAAGGTCTCGCCGCTGGTCACTCGCATGACGCCCCAGGATCAGGTGACCTACCTGCCCGGCACGCGAGATCGCGCTTTCGATCTGCGGCTGATGACGTGGCTGATGTCGCTGATTTGCGGGACGCTTTTCCTGGAATGGATCGTGCGCCGGGTGACCAGGCTGGCGTGAACTGGAGCCGTGCGGTGAGACGCGGCTGCGGGGGGGAGGCCAGCGGGCTTGTGAAGGGATCTGATGATGCGAAGTAGAGGCTCGACGGGATAGCAACGGTGGTTCAGGACGCAAACCCAGTGAATCGAACGCAAACATCGCGGCCGGATCAGCCGACGGACGGATTGCCGATGGAAATCCGCAATCTGCTGGCCCGTCTGCGCCGGCGCATTCGCGGCTACATATGGCTGCAGGGATTGTCGCTGGCGATCGCCTGGCTGGGGCTTGCCTTCTGGTGCGCCCTGGCGATGGACTACCTGCCCGTGCTGGCCGGGGCGGATGAAATGCCTCGCGGAGCGAGGTTGCTCGTGCTGGTGTGCGTCGCCTCGATGCTGACCTGGATCATGTACCGCTGGATTCTGCGGCGAGTGTTCGTGCCCCTGGCGGATCGCAGCCTGGCGATGCTGCTCGAACGGCACCATCCCGAATTCGCGGATAGTCTGATCACTTCCGTCGAACTGGCGGGACGAACCGACGAGCGCAAAGCCGTTGCAGTGCAGGACGAAGAAGATCCCGGAATTCCCGCGGGAACCATCAGCGAGGCATTGCTGCACCGCACCGAGCAGCAGGCCCTGCAGTACGTCCCTGAAGTCCACACCTCGCGGGTCTTCAATTTCCGCCCGCTGATTTTCAGCGTGGTTGCTGCGGCGTTCCTGCTCGTCACGCTGGTCGTTTTCTACATCGGGAATTCGCGCGCGTTCGGCACCGGCATGCGCCGCCTTTATTTATTGCGCGAGGAATCGTGGCCTCGGCAGGCACATATTGAAGTCGTCGGCGTCGAGGCGGAGCGGTCGGCGCCGCAGGGCGGAACGGCCGCCTCGGCTCTTCTGCCGTTTCGCAATGGTCGAGTCCGCGTTGCCCGAGGCGCTGCCATCCGTCTGGTGGTCCGCGCCGACGCCAACGCGGCGAAGATCCCGGACACCTGCACGATTTCCTACCGAACGGCGGACGGGGACCGGGGCCGTATGAATATGACCCGCGTCGGCGGAGCACGCGACGGTTATCAGGTTTACCATTACGATGGCAAGCCGTTCCGCGACATCCTCACGAACGTGAGTTTCGACGTCGTCGGATACGATCACCGTCTGCAGGGCAACCGGATCGAGGTTGTCGATCGGCCGTCGGTTATCAGTTGCGAACTCGACTGCGTATTTCCCAAGTACATGGCCGCCGAGTGGACGCCGCGAACCGTGCCGCTGACCGCCGGCACGCAGTTGCCGCAGGGAACTCAGATCCGGCTGCGGGCCGCCGCGAACAAGGAACTGCTCAAGGTCGCCGTGGCAGGACAGTCCGCCGACGGAACGCCATCGGCGCAGCTGATGCCCGATTCCGGCGGAAAGCGTCGGACGTTCAAGATCGATATACCGAGACTCAAGGAAAACCTGAGTCTGGATGTCGTGCTCACCGACCTCGACGGAATTGCTTCGGAGCGGCCTTATCGAGTCTTCATCACCGCTGTGCCGGACGCCGCGCCGGCGGTGGACACGCGGATGGCCGGAATCGGCTCCGCCGTGACGCCGGATGTGGCGATTCCGTTCCGCGGCACGATTCGCGATGACTACGGTGTGCAGCGCAGTTGGATCGAGGTCGCGATGGCCGATCGGCCGGCCCAGCAGTTCGAGTTGAAACTCGCGCCGGGCGGAGAAGTGAACAGCAGCATCGATTTCCGCGAACTGAGGACTCGGAATTCGGCCATTGCGCTGCAGGCCAAGGAAAAGCTGACGCTCGTCGTGAAGGCTCAGGACCGATACGATCTCGGAAAGGCACCGAACGTAGGCGCGGGAGACCATTACTCGCTGGATGTGGTCACTCCCAACGAACTGCTGGCCATGCTTGAGGCCCGCGAACTAGGCCTGCGGCAACGGTTCGAGCAGATCATCGAGGAAACGCGAGAGACGCGAGATATGCTGCTTCGGGTGAAAACCGAAGGGCCCGCGTCCGTGCCGCAGACCAGCGAGCCCGGCGAGGCCGCAAAGGTCGCCAAGCCCGAATCCCCCGCGCCGCCGGCGGAAGATCCGGCAATCGCGGCGCGGAAACGCGTCTGGGCCGTGCGGCTTCTGAGAGCGCAGCAGGCTCTGCTTCAGAGCCAGAAATCGGCTCAGGAGACCCTGGGCGCCTCGGCCGCGTTTCGCGACATTCGCGACGAACTGATCAATAACCGGGTCGATACCGAAGATCGCAAGGTGCGACTGCAGCAGCAACTTGCCGATCCCCTGGAACGGATCGCCAAAGACCTGTTCCCCGAACTGGACGTGCGACTGCAAAAGATCGAAAAGCGCCTGGACAAGCAGCTGGAGACGCTGGCTCAGCGCGGCGACGACGATCCAGAGACCGTTGCGCTGGCCGACTCGGCCGTGCAGCAGGCCGACCGCATCCTGCAGGCGATGAACGACGTCCTGCAGAACATGCTCAACCTCGAGACATATAATGAACTGCTGGACATCGTGCGAACGCTGATCGATGAGCAGAAGAATCTGGTAGAGAACACCAAGAAACAACAGAAAAAACAGGTGTTGGAGTTGCTGAAGTGAGCAACCGCCGAAACATGAATACCGATCAACATCGCCGTTGCATCCCGGTGGTGCGAGGATGGCTTCCAGCGGTCCTGACGCTCCTGGCCGTCTCGTTGAGCGGCCTGGCGCGGGCCGCCGAACCGGCTCGCAGTCCGGCTCAACAACCCGCAGCCGCTGCGGCGCCCAAGACTGAGCCCGCGCCCGGTCAGGCTCCCGTGGGGCCGGCCGATGCGCTATCCGTCGAGCAAGCGCGAATTGCGGACAAGTATGCCCGACTCGAGCAGCTGATGGTCCGAATGGCCGAAATTGAGGCGTCCGCGAATCCGCAGCGGTCGGCGTTGTTGCGGCGCGCCGTGGAGCAATCTTCGGAGCGGCTGACCCGACAGCAACTCAATGCGATCACGCGACTGCTGGCCCCGCCGGCGCAATTGAGCCGAGCAATCGAGCAGCAGGAAAAGAGCATGGCCGATCTTCAGGCACTGCTCGAGTTGCTGCTGAGCGAGAACCGGTCCGATCGATTGAAGAACGAACAAGCCCGCTTGCGCGAGTACATCAAGGAAGTGGACCGGATTCTCAGACTCCAGAAAAGCGTCCAGGGCCAGACCGAGAATGCGGGCGATCCGCAGAAGCTGTCAGCGGAGCAGTCCAAGGTGGAGGAGCGGACCTCGAAGCTTGCGCAGCAGATCCGCGAATCGGAACCGCCCGCCGCAGGGCAGGAGGAAAAACCTGCAGGCGAAAATCCGAAAGACGGAGCCAAACCGTCTGAACAGAAGCCCGGCGAGGGTGGCCAGAGCAAGCCCGCCGAGGGCGCGCCGGAACCGAAACCTCAGACGCCGCAGGGCAAACCGGGCGATCAGAAATCCGACGGCCAGTCCAAGCCTGACGGCAATCCCAAACCCGATGGTCAACCGAAACCTGACGGTCAATCCAAACCGGAAGAAGGGGCACCCAAGGAACCGGGCGACAAGCCGGAAAGCCCCGCGCCGCCCAAGCCGTCCGAACAGCCGCAATCACCAAATCCCGAACCGGCACCCGGCCAGCCTCCCCAGGGCGGGCAGACGGAGCAGCAGGACGGCGAGCAGCCTCCGCCATCGGAAGGCGTGGCGCGCCAGCGGTTGGAGCAGGCTCAGCAGCGAATGAAAGAGGCTCGGAAACGGCTTGACGAAGCCAAACGGAAAGAGGCCGTCGCCGAGCAGGAGGCTGCGCAGCGCGAACTGGAAAAGGCGAAAGCGGAACTTGAGGAAATTCTCCGGCAGATGCGCGAGGAAGAAGTCGAACGCACGCTCGCGCTGCTCGAGGGCCGCTTTCGTCGCATGCTCGAAATGCAGATGCGCATACTTGAATCGACGCGGTCGCTGAACGACATTCCCGCGGAAAAGCGGGGACGCGAGGTGGATATCCAGGCGAACAAATTGGGCTTCGACGAGAATAAACTGGTCGGCGAGGCAGAAAAAGCCCTGCTCTTACTGAAGGAAGAGGGGTCTTCGGTCGCATTCCCCGAGACGGTCGAGCAGATTCGCGACGATATGCGGCAGGCCGCGGATCGCCTCGCGGGTTCAAAAGTCGATCGGATTACGCAAGGCTACGAGCAGGATGTGGTCGATGCGCTGGGCGAAATGATCCAGGCCCTGCAGAAGGCGCAGCAGGATCTCGAAAAGCAGAAGCAGCAGCAGGAGAAGCAGCAATCCAGTCAGGGCGAGAGCGTCCCGCTGGTCGATCAACTGGCCGAACTCAAAATGATCCGTGCTCTGCAGGTGCGGGTGAATACCCGAACGCAGCGGTATGCGGAACTGTTGAAAAATCCGGATGATCCGGTCGGTCAGGCCGAGGACGCGGAACTGAAACAATCGCTGGTAAAGCTCGCTGAAAAGCAGCAGCGGATCTTCCAGGTGACTCGGGAGATCGTCCTGGGCAAGAACAAATGAACGATCAATCAAACAGTGGAATGCATCGGTCCGGGTGGTATGAGACTGCGTTTGCAGCCTCTGTTGTGATAATTCTCACCCTCACGTCGCTGCTGTGTCGCGGCGCGAAGGCCGCGGATGAACTCGCGCAGCCGGCGAGTTGGGCCGTGCTTTCGCCGCAGCAGATTCGTGCGGCGGTCGAGCAGTGGCTCGGTCCGAAACTCGCGGACGCCGGGGCGAGGCAGCAGTTCGAGGCCTTGTGGCCGAAGGACAATCCGTTGCGACCGGGCCTGGAACCGCTGGACCAGATTGCCGCGACGATCGCGACGTTTGACGAGCAGTCTCGACCGCTGGTCGAGTTGTGTCGCGGCGACGTGGTTCCCGCGCCGCTTCCGCAATTCGGGTTCCTTGCCGACCCGCAGACTCCCGCATTTGTGCGGAATCATCTGCGGTTGCTCTACGCCCGGTGGCTTTCCCAGCACAACCTGTTCGACGAAGCCGGCGAAATGATGAAGGAAATGTCGGCGGCCGATGTGTGCGACCCGGCATTGCTGTACTTCTATCAGGCGATTACATACCACCGGCTCATGCGAAAGGACGAATGCGGCAAGGCCGTCAATAAACTGCTGGAGAATGAATCCGTGCTTCCCCGCCGCTATGTAACGGTGGCGCGGCTGGCTGCGGCGGACATCGAACCGCTGGCTCCTGATTCGCTCGACGAGATCTCGCGCCTGATGGGAGATATCCAGCGTCGGTTGCAGTTGAGCCGCGCCGGCCGGCAGGTTCGCCAGCAGGAAGAAGACGTGATCGCGAAACTCGACAAGATGATCAAGGAAGCGGAGCAGAAACAACAGCAGATGCAGGCGGCCGCACAGAGCGGCAATCAATCGTCGAGCCCGGCTGAAGATTCCACTCCCGCGGGCGGGCGCGGTCCCGGGGATGTGGACCAGAAACGCGTCGGCGAGACAGCCGGCTGGGGAAACCTGCCGCCCAAGCAGCGCGAAGAGGCATTGCAGCAGATGAGCAAAGACCTGCCGGCGCACTATCGCGAGTTGATTGAGGAATATTTCCGCAAGCTGGCCCGCGACGGAAGTCGTTAGCGCGGGCTTTCGGATCGCACGCACGTGGAGAAGTACGCAATGAGCGTTTGGGTATGGATCAGCCTGATCGGTCTTGCGACGGCGCCCGTCGAGGTCACGGTGACGCCATTGCGGGGCGGTAGCGAATCGGGCACGCTCGTCGAAGTGTCTGACCAGAAGGTCCAAGTCACGACGCGCGATGGCGTCAGACAGTTCGAGGCCGCGTCGCTTCAATCGATTGAAGCAGCTGCATCCGCGATTGTGCCTTCGATCACGGACAGCGAAATGGCCGTGCAATTGCTGGACGGTTCACTGCTTGCTGCAAAGACCTTCAAAGTCGAGAAGGGAAAGGCAGTTGTCGCGCTGAGTGCCGGTGGATCGCTCGAAGTGCCCACATCGCTGGTCGCTTGGGCGAGATTCGGAAAACAAGATCTTTCCGTCCAGAAGCAGTGGCAGGAGATCGTGAACCGGCAGTCGACGGCGGACCGGCTCGTGGTCCGGAAAGTCACTCAGGAGGCAGTGCCGGCGGAATCGACCGCGAGCACCATCGGACTCGACGATCTCCAGGGGGTCCTGTCGGACGTCAATGCCGAAACGGTTGAATTCCAGTTCGATGGTTCTGCGCTCAAGGTTCCGCGGAAGAAGATCGAGGGTGTTGTCTATTTTCACGCAGCCGGCAAGATCCCGCCGACGGCGTGCCGCTTGTTTGACGTCGCGGGTTCGACTTGGTGTCTCCGCTCGCTGCGGCAGCAGGGCGACTCGCTGGAACTGGTTACCTCTTGCGGGGCCCCGAGCAAGCTGCCGGCAAATCAATGGACCAAGATCGACTATTCGGCCGGCAACCTCGTATTCCTCAGCGATTTGAAACCGGAGTCCGTGAAGTGGGAACCCTACGTCGCATCGCCTGCAATCGCTGCCACGCTTTCCGCCTGGTTCCAGCCGAGATTCAACACGAGCGCCCAAGGCGGTCCGCTGATGTTGAACGGGATGTCTTATGAACGCGGACTCGCGCTGCACAGTCGAACGACAATCGTTTATCGATTGACCGAGGAATACCAGCATTTTCTAGCCACGGTCGGTATGGATGACCGTTATCGATCCAATGGCGGCGTCCGGTTTGTCGTACTCGGCGAGAAGGGTCCGCTCTTCGAGAAACTGGTTCACGGCCGCGACGAACCGCTCGATCTCGATGTTGATCTCCGCGGCGTACGGCGACTGCAGATCCTGGTCGATTTCGGCGACGACCATTCGGATGCTGGGGACTATCTCAATCTGTGCAACGCAAGGCTCACCAAATGATGCGGTTGATGCGACGACGCGTGCCTGCAGCGCTGGCCGCGCAATGCACGCTTCTGCTTTGGATGGCGGCCTGTCCGGCCGCGAATGCGGCCATTGACGTTCCCGCCTCCGTGCTGCAAGCCGAGCAGCAGCGCGCGGCGGTCATCGCCAAAGCGACCCTCGCCGCGGTCTCCGTATTCGCGCCTGATGGCAAAGGGGGCGGGTCGGGCGTTGTGGTGACGCCGGACGGCTTCGCACTGACGAATTTCCACGTGGTCGCGCCGGTCGGCGATTACATGAAGTGCGGCATGTCCGACGGACGCATCTATGACGCAGTGATCGTCTCGATCGATCCCACGGGCGATCTGGCGATGATCAAGCTGTTCGGGCGCGAAGATTTTCCTGTTGCCGAGCTGGGAGACAGCGATCAAGTGCGAGTTGGCGACTGGTGTTTCGCGTTGGGAAATCCGTTTCTTCTGGCGACCGATCTGCAGCCTTCGGCCAGTTACGGCATCGTTTCGGGAATCCACCGCTACCAATATCCGTCGGGGACGATCCTCGAGTACACCGACTGCATCCAGACCGACGCAGCCATCAACCCCGGCAATTCCGGCGGTCCTTTGTTCAACATGCGCGGTCAGTTGATCGGCATCAACGGGCGGTGCTCGTTCGAGAAACGCGGCCGCGTGAACGTCGGGGTGGGGTATTCGATTTCGATCAACCAGATTAAGAGGTTCTGGGGCCACCTGCAGAGCGGTCGAGTACTCGATCATGCCACGCTCGGCGCCACGATTGTGCATGATTCGGACGGAACGCTGCGTGTATCGAACATTCTCGAGTCGTCCGATGCGTATCGGCGCGGTCTGCGTTACGGCGACGAATTACTCGCATTCGGCGGTCGAAATCTCGGATCGGTGAACGAATACAAGAACGTATTGGGCACGTATCCCAAGGGCTGGCGGGTTCCGTTGACGATTCGCCGCGACGGGGATCGCAAGGAATTGCTCGTCCGCCTGGCCGGTGCGCATCGCCCCGAAGAGCTGTTGGCAGGCCTGCAGCCCCAGACGCCGGAGCATGAGATTCCTGAGAAAAAACCTGAACGGAAGCCCGGGGAGGAGGAGCCCGCGCCGCGTCCCGCACCGTCGCCCGATTCGCCGGGCGAAGTCAAGGTACCCGAGGCATTGGCTCAGTACATTCAGCCAAGGCCCGGATTCGCCAATCGTTATTTCAACGATCTTCATCGGCAGCGAATCTGGAAGAAACAAGTTGCCCATGGCGATTTTTCCGCGGATCGCGGCAACTGGACCGTGCAGGGAAACCTGGAAGCAGGCGGTGCGTTCTCGATCACGCTGGGAGACGAAGCCTCGTCGGCCATTTTTCCCACCGGGCAAGTCACTGTGACACAGCAGCAGGATCTCGGCGAACAACTCAAGCCCGAAGGAAGCGGCGGTGTGCTTGCCGCGCTGCATCTGTGGCGACGCATGCTGGTGAGCGGTCCTGAACGGTTCGGTGAAGTCTCCTATCTCGGGACGCTTCCGCTGAGAGATCCGGCGTCTCCGCTCGATGTGCTGGTCGGCACGTTCAATGTGACGGAATCACAGTTCTACTTTTCGCCCCAGTCGGGAGAACTTGCCGGCCTGGAGATGTTTCCCGACACGAACGTTGATCCGTGCGAAATCACGTTTTCGGATTACCGGCCGATTTCCCCGGGAAAAGAGCTTCCGTTTCGAATGGTCGTTCGGCATGGCGATTATCTGTTTGCTGATCTTCGCGTCGAGAAGATCGAATTCGCGGTTGCTCCGAACGGTTCGTGACTGGACGAGAAAGTGCTGGCAGGTCGATCGTACGTGGGATGATCGTGGTGCAATTTCCGTTGCGGTGGTTTAACTGATGCTCCGAACGATTTTGGTCGCATTGATTGTCGGGCTCACGCTGGTGCCTGGTACCGTTCGCACGGAGGCAGGCGAATCCTACGTGCAGGTCATTTCGCAGGTGCAGCCTAAGATCGTGAAAATCTTCGGGGCGGGCGGACTCCGCGGCCTTGAACACTATCAAAGCGGTTTTCTGATTTCCGCTGAAGGGCACGTGCTGACCTCGTGGAGTTACGTGCTGGATACGGACTACATATCCGTCGTGCTCAACGACGGCCGGCGTCTGCAGGGTAATCTGGTCGGAGCGGATCCCCGTCTGGAGATCGCGGTGCTGAAGGTGGATGCCGGTGATCTGCCGCATTTTGCGATTGATCAGGCCGCAACGCTGCGGGTCGGCGATCGGGTGTTGGCGTTCAGCAATCTGTTCGGAGTCGCTGCCGGTGACGAAGCGGCGAGTGTCCAGCACGGGTTGGTTGCCGCGGTCACCTCCCTGGCGGCGCGGCGCGGAGTATTTGAGACGCCGTACAGCGGGCCGGCTTACGTCCTGGATGCCATGACCAACAATCCGGGCGCGGCGGGAGGCGCGTTGACCGACCGGCGAGGCCGGCTGGCCGGGATCCTTGGCAAGGAACTTCGCAACAGCCTGGACAACACGTGGCTCAATTACGCCGTCCCGGTGCGAGAACTTGAGACTGCCGTGAAAGACATCATTGCCGGCAAGTCACGGCCCTCGGTGGATAATACGGCTCGCAAACCGGCTCAGGCCGTAACTCTGGCGCTGCTGGGAATCACGCTTGTGCCCGACGTGCTCGCCAGAACTCCGCCGTATATTGATCGCATCGCGACCGGTTCGCCCGCGGAAAAAGCCGGGCTGCATCCGGATGATCTCGTGCTGTTCGTCAATGGCCAGATCGCGCCCTCGATCAAGGTTTTGAATGAACAACTCGAGCGCATCGATCGCATCGACGAGGTGCGTTTGACAGTTCAGCGTGGCCAGGACTTGATTGAAGTCTCGCTGTTCGCTCCCGCAGGGTGAGATTGGTCGCGGATAGATTTGGTTTCGCCTGGCGTTTTGAATTCCCGATCCCGTCCGTTGATCGCTGCGAGATGAAGTGCTTCCGCCGCTGTCTCGCGGGAAGAAAGTGAGAACGATGGCAGTCCGAAGGCGTTTCTGGTTGAGTTTTGCGAAGGCAGCCCTGTGCGGCATTGCGGCCACGCTGGTCTGCTTCTCAAGCAGTGCTCGCCATGTGTGGGCCGAAGAGGCCGATCTCGACGGCCTTGAAGAGCAAGCCGTGCGCGCGGCTGTGGAGGCCGTGGCACCTTGCGTCGTTCGCATCGAGACGACGGGCGGCATGGAACGGGCAGGCGAGGTGCTGCTCGGTGCGGGACCTACGACCGGACTCGTTGTGGGGGCTGATGGATGGATTGTTTCCAGCGCGTTCAACTTCCTCCGGCAGCCTGCGTCAATTCTCGTGACTCTGGCGGATGGCAAGCGGGTTGCCGCCCAGATTGTCGCCCGGGATCGCAGTCGTATGCTCGTGCTGCTGAAAGCGGCTGTGCAGCAGCCGTTGCCGGTGCCCGAAGTTGCACCGCCCGGCGAGATGTTCGTAGGGCAGTGGACGATTGCCGTGGGGCGATCGATGGACGCCGCTCAGCCGAATGTCTCGGTCGGCGTGCTGAGTGCCCGCAATCGCATCTGGGGAAAGGCCGTCCAGACGGATGCCAAGGTGTCGCCGAGCAATTACGGCGGGCCGCTGGTGGATATTCGCGGGCGAGTGATGGGAGTGCTCGTGCCTCTTTCGCCGGATGCGATCGCGGAGTTGGCTGGCGCGGAATGGTACGATTCAGGAATCGGTTTCGCCGTGCCCCTGGCGGATATCCTGCAGCGACTCGAGCGTCTGCAGTCCGGCAAAGATATCTTTCCCGGTCTGCTCGGAATCTCATTCAAAGACGGTGACATTTACTCGTCGCTGCCCCCGATCGCCGCCGTGTCTCCCCGTTCGCCGGCAAGCGACGCGGGGTTGAAGGCGGGTGACCAGATCGTGGCGGTCAATGGCAAGCCGGTCAGCACTCAGATTCAGCTGAAGCACGCACTCGGGCCGCTGGACGCGGGAGAGAAAGTCCAACTGTCGGTGACGCGCGGAACTGAAAAAGTCGACGCGGTCGCGACCCTCGCCGAAAAACTGATTCCGTACGAGCACCCGTTCATCGGCCTGCTGCCGATGCGCGGCGGAACCGCGGCGGACGGCACTGCGGTGCGGTACGTCTATCCGGACAGCGGCGCTGCTGCCGCTGGTCTGAAGGTCGGCGATCGCGTGCTGCAATTGGATGGCAAACCCATGCCGCAGGCCGATGCGCTGCGTCTGACGATCTCGGCGCGCCAACCCGGCGACACCGTCGAATTGCAGGTCGATCGGAGCGGCCAGAAAGTCGGCCTGAAAGTGTAGTTGTCGGGATTACCTACGGCGGTTCCAGCGGAATTGCCTGCCGGCGCACCGGCAAGCGAACCGCGTCCGGATGGACCCAAGACGGGATTACTCGAAGTGAAGGTCGCCGAGTCGCCTAATGCGTGTGTCGCATGGGTTCCGGAGAACTACGATCCGAAGAAGTCCTACGGCCTCGTCGTCCAGTTGCCTCCTCCGGGCGAGTTTGCGAAAGATGAATTCTCGAAACAGTGGAGCGAGTCGTGCAAACGCACGGATCTCATCGCGATTGCGCCGCAAGCCGCTCAACGGGATGGCTGGCAGCCGATCGAAGGTGAGGTGGTTCGCAAGGCGATCGAGCAGATGATCAAGAACTACTCGATCGACCGCAATCGCATCGTCACTTTCGGCAGGCAGGCAGGCGGATCGATGGCGATCTACGTTGCCCTGCGCAGCCGCGATCTCGTGCGAGGAACGGTCGTCATGGAGGCTTCGATTCCAGGGCACCTCGAGATGCCGGACAACAGTCCGGTGGAACGTCTGGCGTTCTATCTGTTGGCCGCTTCCGACTCAAAACTCGGTCCGCGGATCGATGCTGCGGCAAAACGCCTCGGGGAGATGAAGTACCCGGTGACGGTCAAGAAACTCGCCAACGGCGCGAAGTCGCTCGAGGGCGGCGAGTTCGCGGAGGTTCTGCGATGGATCGACAGCCTCGACCGGATCTGACGAATGGCATCACTCCGCGAAATGTTCTTGCTGCGAGCCGCCCCTGGTCAATTCGCTGGAATTGCCGCCGGCGACTGGTTCACGTTGCTGCGCGAAAACCGTTTTTCCATTGACCCGCCTTACTGGCTGCGGGCAACGCTGGTGACGCTGGCGAGCCTCGGCAATTCGGCACTGAGGCATTGCGAAAATGCTTGCTACGGGGCGCGAGTCCGAAATACCGAGGTGCACGCGCCGGTCTTCATTCTCGGACACTGGCGATCGGGTACCACACACCTCCAGAATCTGTTATCGCTCGATCGGCGGTTCGCATCCCCGAACTTGTTCCAGGTCTGCTTTCCCCACAGTTTTCTCTGCACTGAATCTGTCGCCTCGCGGTTGCTCGGGCTGCTTGTTCCGAAGCGGCGTCTGGGCGACGACATGGACCAGCATCTGGGGATGCCGTTTGAGGACGAGTTTGCCATCAGTGCCGCGACGCTCCGCTCGCCGTATTTGAGCATGTCTTTTCCCCGCCGCAGCGAACATTACGACCGCTATATGACGCTGTGCAACGTGCCGCAACGCGAAATCGACGAATGGAAGGCCGGGCTGAAGTTCTTCGTGCAGAAACTCGCCTGGAAATACGGCCGACCGCTGGTCCTGAAATCACCCACGCACACCTGCCGCATTCGGTTGCTGCTTGAGTTGTTTCCCGACGCCCGGTTTGTGCACCTTCACAGGAACCCGTACGCCGTCTTCCTGTCGACGCGCGGCCGGCGAATCATCGGAAGCGAGTACTTTCGCCTTCAGCGCTGGTCCGAGTCGGAAGACGAGATGCTGATACAGCGATATGCGGAAATGTACGACCGGTTCTTCGCCGAGCGGCAACTGATTCCTGCGGGGCGATATTGCGAGGCTGCGTACGAGGATCTGCAGAAGGATCCGATCGGGCAATTGCGCGACATCTACGGGAAACTCGATCTGCCGCCGTTCGAGCAGGTCGAGGCGACCGTGCAGCGGTACATTGCCTCTCTGGCCGGCTTCAAGAAAAACGAATACTCCGAGATGTCCGCAGCGCTGAAGTCACGGATCGCGACGGCTTGGCGCAGGAGTTTCGACGAATGGGGCTATTCGACTTGAGGGATCGGATCAGTCCTTTTCCGCGGTCTCACGGTAGGGTTTACCGGCCTGGAGCGGCACCAGCATGTTTCTGATGGACGCTTCCAACTCCGCGTTCTTCTGTCGTCCCGCGAAGATTGCCGCACGGCGCGCGGTCTTCACGGCTTCGTCAAACCGACCCGTTTCGGCATAGGCCGCGGCCAGAGTTCGAAGCAGCGCCGGGTCGCGGTTCCCCTTGGATTCCATGGCTTTCAATGCTAGTTGCACGGCGTCCTTGCCGTTGCGCAGGGAGTCGTTGGATGAAGTGGCCAGTTGCCACGCTGCGTCATTCAGCAAATCGCCGTCGTTTGGCAGATAGTCGATCCACCATCGCCAATGCGCCAGCGCCGCCGGCGGTCCTCGCAGTCGGCTCACCGCAAGAGCAAAATTCTGTCGCGCCATGTCGCTTGCGGGATCCAGCTCGACGTGCTTTTGAAAATGGACGAGCGCCTCGTCCAATTTGTCCTGCACGAAGAGAATGCCGCCGAGATTTCCGTGTGCTTCGCCGAAGTCGGGGTTGAGTTCGATGGCTTTGCGGAATTCGGCGGCTGCGCCGTCCAGTTGATCCAGACTGCGCAGTGCCAGTCCGAGGTTGCAGTGGAAGTCGGCCGAGGCCGGAGCAAGCTGCGCGGCCCGACGGAACTCGGCCGCGGCCTCGTCGACTCGGCCGTCTCGCATCAGCATGGCGCCGAAGTTGTTGTGGACTTCGGCGCATTCGTCATCGATGGCCAACGCCTCTTTCATATGTCGCTCGGCGTCTTCGGTGCGGCCCATCGCGGACAGAGCACTGCCCAGCCCGCTGTGGGCGGCGGCCAGGTAAGGCTTCAATCGCAGCGCCTTCTGGAAATTGACAGCGGCTTCGTCAGTCTTTCCGATTTTCGCCAGGGCATTGCCGAGGCCGGCGTAGGCTTCGGCGCACAACGGGTCGATTTTGAGGGACTCTCGGAAATGTGCCAGAGCCTCGTCGGTTTGCCCGCGGTTGGCCAGGACGCAGCCGAGGTTGTTGTGGGCGGCAACGCTGCTCGGGTCGGCTGCGACGGATTCCCGCAGATGGCTCTCGGCTTCGTCGATCTTCCCGCGGCTGGCAAGGATGCTGCCGAGGTTCGTGTGGGCAGGAGCGAAGCTTGGATCCGCCTCAAGGGACTTCCGCAGTTGGGCCACGGCCTCGTCGATGCGTCCTGTTTGTGCGAGGTGGCTGCCGTATTGATTGCGGGCCACGGCATTTCGCGGGACGCACGCCAGCGTGTACTTCCAGAGTGTCTCGTTGTCGCGCCAACGCGATGTCTGGCGCCAGGCGGCAAGCGCCAGCACCATCACGACGCACGAGGCCAATGCGGCCAACGTCATGTAAGACCGCGGCCAGCGGTGGCAGGCTTCGGCGATGCCCCAGGCCAATGCAATCGCCAATCCGATCTGCGGCAGATAGGTGAATCGATCCGCCTCGGCTTGCACGCCGAATTGCACCAGTCCGATGGTCGGCACCATCATTCCGAGGTACCAGAGCCAGCCAACCAGCAGGTAAGGACGCTGCTTTCGCCACCACAACGCCAGTGCCGTGATGGCAAGGAGCAGAATCGCAGCGCCTGCCATTTGCCAGGGCGGCAACACCGAGCGACGTGGATAAGCGGGAATCAGATTCACGGGAAAAACGAACTGCCCCAGGTACTGTGCGTACGAAATTGCAGCGTTGCCGATGCGCCAACCAAGCGAGTACTTTTGGTTGGCCGAAAGCGCGGCGGCCGAACGACCGAGCACGGAAAGCAGACAGAAGGCAACCGTGACCAGCAGCAGCGGGATCTTTTCGAGAACCAGCTTGATCGGGATGGAGCATCTTGCCGGCTCGCCTGGAGTTGTTTTGCTCATACGTCCGAGCGGCCAGTAGTCCAGCAGCAACAGCAGGAAGGGCAGGGTGACTGCGACCGGCTTGGCGGCCAGTCCCAACACGAAGCAAACTACCACGACGAGGTAACGCCAGAGTGAAGCCGGTCGCTTCGCGTAGGCCGAATACGCCGCAAGAGTCAATGCAAACAAAAGGCCGCTCAACACGTCCTTGAGTTCGGTCACCCAGGCCACGGACTCGACTCTCAGCGGATGGACCGCGAAAACCGCGGCAGCCAGTGCGCTGGGCCAGACGGAGTTCGTCATTCGCCAAAGAACGAGCAGCAGCACGACGGCCGCCGCAGCGTGCAGAACGACATTCGTCACGTGATGGAACGAGGCGTCATGGCCGAGCAGATGCCAGACGAGCATATGCGAGATGTACGTCAGCGGCATGGTGCTCAGCACGCTGTTTTCGGTGAACACGGCCGCGAGCGATTGAGGCGTCAATTCGCCCCTGACGAGGCGATTCTGGTAGACGAACGCGTCGTCGTCGTAGTTGAGGAACTCAAAGTCGGCGGTCTGGCCGTATATCAACCCGATTACCAGCATCAGCATGGCGCACAGAATCGCCACGACGGCACGGTCGTGCGAACGCGGCCGGTTTGTTCGCGAGTCTGACTCCCGGATTGAACTCGGATCTTCCATACCTGAATGTCCGGGGAAACTCTCGCTTGGACCGCGCGGGCACGCCGGTCCTGGTTTCGTTCCGTTTTCAAGTGAGCGCACTTGAAAGGACCGGTCTCGTGCTGTGGTTGAAATGCCGCCTGTAGAGTTCGAACGCCCATGCGGTTCGGCTGGGAACGTAAGTGAGAATCGCTTCGGGATTCCGGCTGATATCTTCCACAAGGCTCAGATTGTTTTCGTAGCCGATGTACTCGAGCCGCATGTCGAAGATCAGGTCGTGCGCGTTTCGCACCTGGACCACCGACGGCTTGTTGTAGACCGCTTTGAATCCCCGCGCCTGCACGTAGTACCCGGCCCAGATGTCCTGCTGGCGTCCCACGTTGGGAAAGATGAAATAGTCCTCGAGCACATCGCTGCTCAGGAAGGTGTTCTGAGAATTGAGCGGTCCGATCTTGTTGGAAGCCATCGGAAATCGGCCCGGATCGAATTCGCAGTGCGGTGCGTACTGCAGACGGCAGATTGCGTCGATGTCGGGATCGCCATTCCAGAGGTCGGCCTGAATATCCACGTGGACTGTTCTGCGGGTCTTTCGGCTGTAATCCCGTCTGGGAAGCAATTGCAGCGGGTATCCTCGATGCCAGAGGTGGGGATGATTGGTGGCGCCGAGCGGGTCAAAAGCCGGTAAGTCGGTTTCGTAGTAGTCCACCTCGACGTCAGAACCGACGAGCAAGTCACGGCCCCAGTCGTCCATCGGGATGTTGTCGTCATCGACGACGGCCACGATGTCGGCTCCGAGGTCCTTGGCCCAGAGGAATCCGAAGTTGCGGCGCTCGACGCAATTCCATCCGATTGCCCTCGAGAGTTCCGCGTCGTATTTCTCCTGTTCGGCGGGCGAGACGTAGATTCCCCGCTCGAGTTGATAATCGGCCGGCGTTTTCAGATCGCCGACAACCACCAGTTCCCAGTCCTTGAAGGTCTGGAACTTTTCAATCGCCACGGTCGGGGCGTTGATCGTTGTCGTCACGATGACTTTTTTCATGGGGACATTTCTCAGGCGATCAATGCGGAAGAAACAGCCGCCGTCAGCCGGGGCCAACGCAGTTCGACTTGAGGATCGACCGTTTGCTGGCGAATCGAGTCTTCAGTCCGATCCAGAAATACGCGAAATTGCGGAAGAACGGGTTCTGCGACCGCCCCTCAACTCGCGGATGCCAGACCGAAGGGATTTCGGTGACGGGAACGCCGAGCCGGAGTGGTTTGATCACCGTCTCCAGATTGAAAGGATGCCTGAGTTCCTCCCAGCGAATCGATCGGACCAGACTCGCGGGCAGGATCCGGTATCCAAACGTCATATCCGTAAGATGAGTGCCGTAAAGCCAGGCGAAGAAGTGCTGAAACGCCCAGTTGCAGACAAGCTTGACCCTCGAGTAGCCGTGGAATGCCCCGCCGTCGATCCAGCGCGACGTCGTCACGATGGCCGACGGGTTCTTTTCGGCCTCGGCGATCAGCTTGCTCACGACGTTCGGGTCGGTTTCCAGGTCGCTGGACATCATGATCACGTGGCTGCCTCTCGCCAGGGCAAAGGCCTCGCGCATGGCGCCGCCCAGGAACGGAAGCTGCTGGCGATGAACAACGATCAGATCGCCCAATTCCCGCTGCAGTCGCTCGACGACAGTCATGGCCTGCGGCGTCGTTTGCCGGCAGACGACGATCAGCAGTTCCCGGAGCGTGTCCCGCGCGTCGCGCAGAATGATCCGGACCGTCTGGTCCAGCGACGTGGTCTCGTTCATCACAGGCAGGATGACCGTTACCGAGTCGAGTTTTTCCACATGCGGATAATCGGGCAACAGACTTCTCTCCTCAATGCGCCCCTTTTGCACAGTTGCCGGAGGGCGCTGGATCAGTATCTCGCATCCGGGGCGGGCACGGCGGACCGCGACCGGCGGGAGTCGGTGAAAAAGAGCGGCTTGACATGCCGTCGCCGTCGGGGCTTCTCTTCTTCCACCCAAGGCAGCGTACCTTACCATTAATACGCGTGCGTTCCGTTCCTGCCCACAATCTGGCCGCCTTCGCGGCGACCAGCATGCCGGTTTTTCCATTAATTCCGCTTCTCCGGTGCGATTTCCGCCGGCGCTTGGCGATCTTGGGGGGCCAAGCGGAGCCGCGCATCGAGAACGTGTTTGAAAACCCCGCTAGGCAATCAGCACGCCGATCGGTAAACCTAAGCGGTAAGAAAGCTGGGAATATCAGAGCGGGAGCGCATGACGCAATGAAGATCGGTATCGTTGGCTATCAGGGTTCGGGCAAGAGCACGCTGTTTGAGTGGTTGACCGGCGAAACGGCCGACCCGGCTTTGGCGCACACCACGCAGAGCGCAATGGCCATCGTCGCGGATCCTCGCGTCCCTCCGCTGTGCGAAATCTACCACCCGAAGAAGATCACGCAGGCCTCTCTCGAACTTTGCGATACGCCGGGACTGCATCGCACGCATGAGGGGAGCGCAACCCGACTGGCGATGATCCGGGAAGCCGGTTGCCTCGTGGTTGTCATTGCGGCCTATGGGGGCAGCGACGCGGCCGCGGACCTGCGCAACTTCGATGACGATCTGCTGATCGCGGACCTGGACATCGTGACGAATCGTATCGAGCGGGTGCGGGATCAGACCAAGAAGCCTCGGCCCGGCCGCGATGATCTGCTGAAAGAGCTTCACGCGCTCGAACCGTTGCAGGCGGCGCTCGAGGCGGGCAAGCACCTGCGCGACATCGAGTTGACGCCGGAACAGAAGAAGTCGATCAAGGCATTTCAGCTGTTCAGTGACAAGCCCCGTCTGGTTGTCTTCAACGTCACGGAAGATGAAGCCGATCCGCAGCGATTCGCGGGCATGGTCACGGAGGGCGCCGAGGCCGTCGTGGTCTCGGTTCCGCTGCAACGGGATCTGTCGCGCATGAGTCCCGAGGAGCGAGCCGACTTCTGTGCTGAGATGGGGGTTTCGCTGCACGATCGCGACGCGCTGGTCCGGCAGATCATGAGTGTGTCGGGTCAGATGCTCTTCTTCACCGCCGGCGAGAAAGAAGTCCGCACCTGGATGATCCGCAAGAACGGTACGGCGGTCGAGGCGGCCGCTTCGATCCACACGGATCTGGCCAACGGCTTCATTCGCGCCGAAGTCATGACGGTTGACGACCTCGTGCGGCTCGGCAGCGAACGTGAAATCAAGACGCACAACCTGATGCGCCACGAACACAAGGAATACGAGATCCAGGACGGCGATATCCTGCTGATCCGCCACAACTGAAAGCTCTCGAACCATCCGTTGACCGGTCACCCGGAAGCGGATCGGTCAAATCGGATCCGCAGTGCACAACTTGGAAAGGAGATGCCGACGTGTCGATGTCGGGACGCCAGAAACGACTCGTGGATTACGCCAGTTGCGCGGGCTGAGCGGGTAAACTCCCCGTTGGGGCCACGGCACAGTTGGTGCGCGATCTGCCACAATTTGATGACCCGAACCTGATCGTCGGCACGGAAGGCTTCAGCGACGCAGGCGTGTACCGTCTGCGCGATGATCTGCTCATCGTCCAGTCGCTCGACTTCTTTCCGCCGCTGGTGGACGATCCGTTCACATTCGGCCAGATCGCCGCCGCAAACGCGATGAGCGATGTTTTCGCGATGGGGGCGAGGCCTGTCACGGCGCTGAACATCGTCTGCTTCCCGGACAAAGAACTGGACATGAGCGTCCTCGCCGAGATTCTCAAAGGCGGCGCGGAACGCGTGCGCATGGCCGGAGCCGTGGTTGCCGGCGGCCACTCGGTGCGCGATGCGGAAATCAAGTACGGACTGTCGGTGACGGGCATCGTGAAACCCGAGGAACTGATTACCAACCGCGCGGCTCGACCGGGCGAAGTGCTGGTCCTCACCAAGCCTCTCGGAACCGGATTTGTTACTACCGCGGCCAAGGGCGGGCGATGCCGGGACGAAGTGATCTCGCAGGCGATGTTGAGCATGGCGAGTCTGAACATGGCAGCATCGCTGGCCGCAGTGGAGTTCGGCGTAAAGGCCGCGACCGACATCACCGGGTTCGGGCTGGCCGGTCACGCTCTCGAGTTGGCTCAATCCAGTGGCGTGACTTTGTCGATAGATATCCGTCGCCTGCCGCTGCTTGACGGAGCCTTTGAACTGGCACAGCAGGGCAACAAGACTCGTGCCAGCGGGTCGAACCGGGCTTTTGTCGAGCCGGAAACCCGCATCGACGCGGGCGTTGATCCGGTCCTCCTCGAGTTCGCCTTCGACGCCCAGACCTCGGGCGGGCTGCTGATCAGCGTGGCTGCCGACCGCGCCGGGGAACTGATCGCGCGTTGCCGCGCGGGGGGCGCGGCGGCCACGTGCGCAATCGGTGAAGTGCTCCCCGCTTCCGAGCGGGCGCTCTTGCTCAGAGCCTGATCCGGCCCGGTTCGCTTCAATTCAGCGACGGTGCCGATCCAGTTCAACGACGCGATGCGCGGTCACGTGGGGCTTTTCCAATGCAGTGGCGAATGAGCGTTCGCCGTAAATCCCGATTTCCTTCCGCAGGTAGCGATGCAGATTCAGGCCCGGGGCCGGCGAGACGAACTGCAGGATGCGGCCCTCGCTGTCCAGCAGTGCGTAAGGCGGGGCTGTCCGTTGCGAGGAGTGGACGGGCAGCAGCCAGCCCGTGCCGTCAAAACGCGGGTCCACGGCGGGGGCTCCATCGTCGGCAGTGACCACTCCTGTGGCCAATCCCTCGGGCCCGTCGGTCCCCAGCACGGCGAATCGCTGCTTCAGAGCGTGAAATTCCTCGACCTGATCCGAAAACCGCTGGGCGCGGGCTCGTTCCAGCGTGTTCGTGCCGCGGTGCAGCAGTTCCTGGGCCTCCGCACGCAATGACTCAAAGTCCCACTGACTGGCCGGTTGGGCCGCCATCAGCGATAGGCGAAGCTCCGCGTCCCGCAAGGCCGCATCAAAGGGGCCCGACGTGGCGGTAGTTTTGCGGCCC
>CAIPEB010000665.1 GCA_903863885.1 uncultured Planctomycetaceae bacterium
CGACGGATGCTGGCCAAGGACCCCGCCGAACGACCTCAGACGATGAGTGAAGTGGTTGCCGCGCTGCAGGCGTGCCGAGGCTCCTCGCCGGCAAATGCCGTGGACGCGCCGGTTCCGCCCGGAGAAAGTGCCGCTACGAACGGCGATTCGCAACAAGTCGTGTTAATTACGTCACAAAAGAAAGATACGGCGAACCTGAAGAGTGCGGACACAGCGACGCCCGCCGCGAACATCAAGTCATCCTTCAGTCCACCACTGGATCAGGAAACGGTCGTGTTGCCATGGGCGAGAGCGACTGGTCATCCGAAATATCTGCAAGTCCTCAGTAAGCTGAGACAACGATCGGTGATCGTGGCCGCCATTCTGCTCGGTGCTCTCTCGCTTGCTGCTGTGGCAGGACTCGTCATTCTGCGACCGAAGGCGGGTACATTGGTCGTAGAACTGAGCGAACCTGACGTTTCTGTACGCATCCTGAGTGGTCGGGGTGTTCTTGAGATCGAACGGCCGGGAGAAAAGGACCGCATGACTTTTGCGGTGGCACCCGGTCCGCATCAACTGCGATTGACGAAAGCAGGAACTGACGTGTTTGCCAAGGATTTCGCGATGGCCGCTGGCGGCCGGGTGGTGATTGCGGCCCGCTGGGAAGCGAGTCAGCCAAGCGACGGTGCCACCAGAGTTTCTTCGTCGAATGGCGGCGAGGAGACTCGGTCAGCGAATTCAATTGAAAATCGTCCGGATGCGGCCGATACAAGCCTGTCCACAGGACCGTACGAAGGGATTGGATCCGTCAAGTGGACAACCATGTTCCCCGACCCCAAGTCACTGATCGGGTGGGAGACTGCGGGCAGAACGTTCCGATATGACAATGGTGAGTTGACCCTGCTTCGGGTCGCTGGCGGCCCGGACACCATGAGCCTCTTGTACCTATCGGATTTTCAAGATGTGATTTTTCGGGTGAAGGTGCGACTCAGCACTTGTGGAGTCTGGATGACGATTCGGGGTGGGGTGCATTCCATCACTTTGTTCCTGCTGCCGGAGGGGCAAGGCGGTGATTTGTCGCTTCGTAAAGGAACTCCCGAACACGGCCAGTTTGCTGCGGCGGCGCTGAGGCACTGCCGCGTTAATTCGAACTTAAACGAGTATCATGAGGTGGCCTTGGCGGCTGTCGGCAGAACTTACCTCGTATATTTCGACGGCTCTAAGGTACTCGATGCCTGCGATTCTCATCCGCCAACGCGTGGGAAACTTTGTCTCAGCGTAGGCGGACCGCTGAGTGGTCCGGTCTTTACTCAACCAGCGTATGCCGCTCTGGATGATGTACAGTCCCTGACAAACTTACGCCGCCGTGCCGTTGATTCCGATCGCGAAGTTGCCGAGTGGCTCATAGCCATGGTCGGCAGCGCGCGCATTCGAGTTGGCTCGAGAGAAATGACTGTTTCGGATATCGCGAGCATTCCGGACGAGAGGATCGCCGTCGTAGAAGCCAGGTTTCCGCCGCAGTACATCGGCCTGGAGGCCGATCCGATCTTGACGATGTTCAGAAATCTGTTGCATCTTGAGTCATTGGATCTTTCCGGCACCAGCGTAACCGACGATGGCTTGCGCCATATCAGCAACTTGGAGACACTTAAGTTTCTTGACTTATCGAGAACAAGAATAACGGCAGCCGCCGCAAGCCAGTTGAAGTTCAGATTGCAGAATTGCCGAATCCAACTTGACCCTGAAATCCTCAAGGCGGTTGAAGAGCTTCAAAAGCAGACACAGCGTTGATTTGATGGGTGACTGGCTCGTTATGTGATAACTATAAGACGCCATGCCGCCGACACTTGAAGGATTCGTGCGTTCGATCAGCGACGCCGGCTTGATGGATGCCGAGGACCTCCGCGTCTTCATCAAGGACCTGCCCGAGTCGGCGCGACCAGCCTCCGCCGAGGAAATGGCCAAAGCGCTGGTCCGCTCCAACCGCCTCACCAAGTTCCAGGCACAGTTGGTCTATCAGGGGAGAGCCAAGGCCCTGGTAATCGGGAATTACGTGATCGAGGACAAACTGGGGGAAGGAGGCATGGGACAGGTCTACCGGGCGCGGCACCGACGGATGGACCGATCCGTCGCGCTGAAGGTCCTGCCGGCCACGGCCACGAAGTCCGACGATTCCGTAAAGCGATTTCGCAAAGAAGTGAAAGCCGCCGGCAGGCTCCTGCATCCTAACATCATCACCGCTCACGACGCCGACGAAGAGAACGGGGTGTACTTTCTGGCGATGGAGTACGTCGACGGCGAAGACCTGGCGCAGATCGTCAAGCGGCGGGGAGCACTCCCGGTCGACATGGCGCTGGACTACATGATCCAGGCCGCTCAGGGGCTGCAGTACGCTCACGAGCAGGGCGTCATCCATCGCGATATCAAGCCGAGCAACATGCTGGTTGACCGGCGGGGCACGGTCAAGATCCTCGACATGGGACTGGCGCGACTCCTCAATGCCGCAACGGTGACGGAAGACGGACTGACACGCGCCGGCCAGGTGATGGGGACGATTGACTATATTGCCCCCGAACAGGCCATCGACACGAAACATGCCGACCAGAGGTCGGACATCTATAGCCTGGGCTGCACGCTTTATTATCTGCTGACCGGAAGCGTGGTTTTTCGGGAAGAGACCATCGTCAAGAAGATCCTCGCCCACACGCGGCAGGCCGCTCCATCGCTGCGGGCCGACCACCCGGAAATCCCCGAAACGTTGGAAACGTTGTACCGACGGATGCTGGCCAAGGACCCCGCCGAACGACCTCAGACGATGAGTGAAGTGGTTGCCGCGCTGCAGGCGTGCCGAGGCTCCTCGCCGGCAAATGCCGTGGACGCGCCGGTTCCGCCCGGAGAAAGTGCCGCTACGAAC
>CAIPEB010000666.1 GCA_903863885.1 uncultured Planctomycetaceae bacterium
CCGCGGATTCGAAATCAGATGCCGGCTTTGCCGGTTGCGGGTTCGACTCCCGTGCCCTCCGCTTGAAATTTCGTAGCAGCAACTGCCTGAATACAAGCGGGTTACGCAATCAAGAGCCCCGGTTTCCCCGGGGCTTTTCGCGTTTCTTGGCCATGCCCCCCCTTCCGAAGTCGAAATGACCGTTCGATACGTTTTGATACGTTTTACTACCGCCAGCGGTCGTTGAGCGGAACCTGGTACGGCACCAATTTGGGCACCTTTCGCCTTTTCTCGGCACCAATACTGGCACCTTTTGATGCGGCCAAAACGGAGCCGGAAATCATGGGAATTCACGCAGTTCCGGCCGGTTGTCGGGGGGCGGGCGGCTTCTGATTCTTGGGGGCCAATTCAGGTGCCGGATGGGGGCAGAAGGCAGGAGGCTCACAGAGTGGAGCGGCGGGCGATGATAAAAAGGAGTGTCGCGGGGAGCCGCCGACCGCAGATGTTTGACCCGGAGACGTTTGCGTCTTAGATTCACGGGTGGTCAGACTGAGCGTCGTGCCGCCGGCGTGGTCATCGTAATTAATTACGAAGGCACTCCGCCGACGGGATATTTTCAAAGTTATGATCGGATCGGACATGACGCGACAGCGCAAGCTCGGCAAGGCACGCGTCGACTTCGAACGAATTTCAGCAGCATCACAGCGATCTCTTGGAATTCCCTCGCATTACGAGGATGAAACTTACTGGTGCGTCGACTGCGGCAAAGAGTGTCTTTTTTCGGCGCGCCGGCAGAAAGTCTGGTACGAAGAAAAGAAACGCTACTATTGGCAGCGCCCAATTCGATGCGACAACTGCTTTCGGGTCCGGCAACAGCCCCGTTCTGCCAAGTTTCACATGGATCGTTCGCTTGCTGCGTTGCAAGACGCACAAGGCGACCGCGAACTCATGCGTCAATGCGCGCTGCAAATCGTGGACTACCATCGTCAGACAGGTCGTGGAAATTTGCCGCTCGCCATTCACCTTTTGAACGCACAAGACAGCGAAGAAAACGAGGTCCTGGAAGCCCTCGCTTACTGTCGTGATAAACTGCGGCGATCATAACTAGCGCATACACGGGAGCGGCGGACAGGGTTGCGCGATATGGTGGCCGTTTTGGCCGCCGCGCCGTGATGCTTGGGTCGTTACATGCCTGAAAAGAAACCACGATCGTCGACCGCATCCACGCTTGCCACTTGCTGCGTCGCACTGCCGGAGGAGCAACTATGCCGACCGTAGAGAATCCCACCGTCATCAGCTGGTTCGATCGGATGCGCCTCGCGGGCCTCATCAAGCTCTTGCGCGAGCAACCGGACAAGCAAGAAGGCCTGGACGCGCTCAAGGAGAAGCTCGAGCGCGCACGCATCATCAAGCCCGAAGAGGTTCCGCCGAGTCTGGTCACGATGAACTCCGAAGTGATTCTCTCGGACCTCGACAGCGGCGAGCGCCTGACGTTGGAAGTGGTCTTCCCGGCCGCTGTCGATCCAACCGCCGGACAGGTCTCCGTACTTTCGCCGATCGGTCTCGCGCTCATAGGCCGCTCCGAAGGTGCGGAAGTCGAATGGCCGGTTCCTGGCGGCACGCGGCGATTGCGCCTGGTGAAGGTGAGCTTCCAGCCCGAAGCCGCGGGCATCTACAACCTCTGACCGCCGACTTTGGTGGCTGCCGTGATGCCACGAAATTCCCGGAGGTCCCTCGGGTCGTTCACACCCTTGCACCTCGCGCTCTCGACCCTGCTTGCGGCCGGTACTGAGGGTGGTATTCGGATGACCTGCCTGGCTCAATGGAAGGGGCGGATCCAAGGCGGCCAGGTCAATGATTCGCTCTGGCGCACGGTGGACTGGCTGCTCACGGTCTGGAGGAAACAGGGACAGGTACTATTGCGATAGTTGCTTGAGTACCGTAGGTAGGATGCATTTAGGATGACATATGTTGCCACATCATTGCGTGCCTCCAGCCAAGGGCTCTTCTTCGTCGGTTGTCCTTCTGTGCCGAATGATTGAATCGTCCCATGACCCGGGGCCGTAATTACTGGTCCGTTCGACGAATCGCCGCGACGTTTCGATCTCGGCTGCGTTCGGTTTCCGATTGACGCGGTCCAGTCACGCAACAGTGTGTCATTGCCGGGTCACCATCTGGCAATCGATTCGATGGTTGCGGTTCATGTTCATGAAGACTACTTCATATCAATATGTGCTTGCGACCGGCTGGCTTCCAGTTTGCCGGCAGTGGATATGGGCAATCGGTGCGGCCTGCATGGCAACTTGGATGACGCAGGCGAGGCTAGATTCATTGGCAGACTGGGGCACTGCACTTACTGGCGGTTTTGTCCGTCCTGAGCGGCTGGTTCGCTTCGATCATTCCGGCATGGTTTGTGTTCGGTCCGATGCTCCACTCTCAGGGAATTGAAAACGGCGGGCCTTTTATTCCGGGTGACAGGGTCCGGATTCTCGCTGGAAAACATCGCGGGACGATTGCTCGTGTGTACGGCACGGGCCAGCACGAAACCGTTCGAGTCGAGCTCGGGGAAGGTGAGAAATAGCAGTACACGGACTTCTTTTCGGCATATGAACTCGTCCGCGAAAAGGCCGACGAAATCGCGTAGACGGGGGGGGACGCCAAGCCTGGCACGCACACGGGCCCTTCCGTGGAAAGCCTGACGCCCGC
>CAIPEB010000667.1 GCA_903863885.1 uncultured Planctomycetaceae bacterium
AACGGCTGGCCTCGACCCACGGGCGGCAACTGCGCGGCGTCCCCGACAAGGATCAACTGCTTTGGAGAGAAGGAGAGGACCGCCGCCATGAGTGCGGAGTCAACCATGCTGGCCTCATCAATGATGGTACGGCCCAGTGGTGCCCGACGCTGGAAGCGGTCCCCGTCGTACATTAGTTCGCGGTGAATCGTATAGGCGGGGAAGCCGGTGACTTCCTTCAGCCGTGCCGCCGCCTTGCCTGTCGGGGCGAGGATGGATACGTCGCCGTTGAACGCCGTGGCGATTTCCTTGATGATCGTGGTCTTGCCGCTCCCGGCGCCGCCTGTAATCACGCGGTCCTTGCCTTGCAGCGCGGCGGTGATGGCGGCGGACTGGTCGCTGTCGGGCTTGAGGGTGGTGGTCATAGCTTCAATCCTTGTTGCGCGGTGCGGCGTTTCGCCATTTCGATGTAAGCCGGGTTGAGTTCGATCAGGATGGAGTTGCGCCCGTTCAGTTCGGCCACCATGCCGGTAGTCCCTGAGCCGCCGAACGGGTCAAGAACGGTTCCTCCGACCGGGCACCCGGCGAGGATGCACGGCGCAATCAGCGCCGGCGGGAATGTGGCGAAGTGGGCGCCGTCGTAGGTGGACGTTCCCACCGTCCACACGTCCCGCTTGTTCCTGAACAGTTGGTCCGGGTCATTGCACGCCCGGCCCCCGTCGTCCCGGCCCGGCAGGTTCCCATGCACCCTCTCGCCGTCCGGGTTGCGCAACGCCGACCGAGACGGGTTCGGCTTGCTGTCTTCACGGTCGGCCGCCCGGCTGACGTGCATGTGACTGTTCGGACCTTCGATCTTGCGCGGACGGCCTCGTGGGCGCATCTCTTCCGGCCTGCCGTCCAATTCCCATGACCCCGGAGAACCATATGGTCGCCGAGTGTCGTTCGTGACGCTCGGCTCCATGATCGCCTTCGCGTCGTAGTAGTAGGTCGCTGACTTCGCCAGCAGGAATAGGTACTCGTGGCTCTTGGTCGGCCTGTCGGTCACGCTCTCCGGCATCGGGTTCGGCTTTGCCCACACGATGTCAGAGCGCAGCCACCATCCATCAGCCTGCAAGGCCATTGCGACTAGCCACGGAATCGGGACCATATCTTTTGCCTTGTACGTCAGGGATGGAATTGCTAATCTACACCAACATAAACCACAGCGGCCTATGCCGCGACAATCGGGAGAGTCACATGCCGAGAAGAAAGATTCCTTGCCCTGGATGCGGACAGCCAATGGCGGCGACATCGGAGAAGTGCCGGAAGTGCAAGCCGACGTATCAGCGAACGGACGAGACGCGGGCAAGGTTGTCTGCGTGTCTCGCTGGGAAGCCGAAGCCGTGGCTTCGTGGCCTGAAGCGCCCAAAGGTCGCCCGGAAGATTGCGGAATGGTGGACCCCGGAACGCAGGGAAGCGAAGCGCGAGGAGTTGCTTGGCCGGAATCCATCGGCCCGTTACCACGGTCTATCTGCGAGGTCTGCTGCTCGCTTGGTTGTGCGCATCGGTCGGTGTGAGCGGTGTCAGCACGATGGGACGGACTCGCGGCTTGGCGTTCATCACCGGAACCGTGACAAGCACGACCAGCGGCTTGAGAATCTGGAAGTGCTGTGCCACCGCTGCCATATGCAGGAGCACGCCAAAGCAGGGGAGACTGGTTGGGATCGCTACCACCAGAAGCGGCGCGAGAAGGCGTCCCGCTAGATGCCGAGTTGCTGCGCTGTTTCGGTCCGGCCTTGTCGGTCGTCTTGCGCTGCCCCGGGTGTGAAGAGTACGAACTACCGAGATTGATCCAGCATACGCCATCGTCCCGCAACACGCGGCGGACCTCGCGGAACACGGCCACCAACGAGGCGACGTACTCCTCCGGCGTCCGCTCCAGCCCGATCTGCCCGGCGTGCCCGTAGTCGCGCAGCCCCCAGTACGGCGGGCTCGT
>CAIPEB010000668.1 GCA_903863885.1 uncultured Planctomycetaceae bacterium
CTCCGTTGAGCCTCACGATAGCTGATGGACTTTCGGCCCTTCTGTCCAGCAGTTCATGGGTCGTTGGCGCGTTTCCGGCGCAGCAGGACATAGCGCCAGCATTCCGGGAGGCTGAACGCTATCGGGCAGAGCTATGGCCGAATTTGGGTGACGGAGCCTGGTCAGGCGGCGCGATTTTCTTTGGCGTCACTGGTTGCGACGCCATCGATGAATTTTACGCCTTCGATGAGCCGCGGCAACTGATTTGCGCCGTTTAGTTTGCGCCATGTTTTCGAAGCCGCCTGAATGAGCATAAAAACCATGATCTTCGCTGTGTTTTGTGACAGCGCGCCCTTCATGCGCACGGTTCGATGCCGGACGGTAGCGAACACGCTCTCGATCGGGTTCGATGTTCGCAGGTGATCCCATTGCTCGGCGGGGAAGTCGTAGAACGCGAGTAATGCTTCCGCATCCTTGACGAGGCAGGCTACGGCGGGTGCGTATTTGATCCCGTATTTTTCCTCGAAGAGCGTGATCGATGCGCGCGCTTTGTCTTTGGTTTCCGCGTGATGGATTTCCTGTAAATCGGCTTTGACCGTCGGCTGCATGGATTTCGGGAATTTCCCCATCACATTCGAGATCTTGTGAAACCAGCAGCGCTGATGTCGCGTCGCCGGGTAAATCTCATCCATCGCCTTCCAGAAACCCAAAGCGCCGTCGCCGATCGCAAGTTCAGGAGGAATCGTAAGGCCGCGCGTTTTGAGATCGACAAGCAACTCGCGCCAGTTCTGCGCGCTTTCCCGGGAGCCCACCTGGAAACCGAGGAGCTCTTTTTTGCCTTCGGGCGTGGCGCCGATGATCACGAGGATGCATTCGGCCTCCGGCTCCATCCGCGCCTGCAGATAAACGCCGTCAGCCCAGATGTAGACATAGCGGCGGGTGGAAAGGTCGCGCCATCGCCAGCGCTCATAATCTTCCTGCCAGGTCCGGGTCAGACGTGCGATCACGCCAGGCGACAGGTTCGCAGCCTCCGGGCCGAGAAGCGCCGTCAGCGCCTCCTGCAGGTCCCCCATCGATACGCCCCGCAGATAGAGGACCGGCAGCAGGACGTCGAGGCTACGCGACCGCCGCGCCCATTTGGGCAGGATATTCGAACTGAACCGGATTTTCGCCGATGCCGGCGCATCGGCGGCGCGGTCCCGAACTTTCTGACGCTGGACGGAGATTGGCCCGATCCCGGTCTGAATGACCCGTTCCGGCCCAGCCCCGTGGCGGACTAGCCGTTGCCGACCATCCGGCAGACGCTCATGGGCAAACATCTCGACGAAACAATCGGCTTCTGCTTTCAGCGCGGCTGCAAGCATCCGTCGCGCGCCTTCTCTCGCAATCTCCGTCAGCGGATCCGAGGTGACCCCGGGCTGGCGCAGGGGAATGATCGTGCTATCGTCCGTCATAGGCGTATCGCTCCGTTGGAGGTTCTGGCAGGCTCAAGCACCCGCCACGATACGCCGCCTTCTCAGGTCCCATCACCCATTTTCAGACATAGCTCCGTTGAGCCTCACGATAGCTGATGGACTTTCGGCCCTTCTGTCCAGCAGTTCATGGGTCGTTGGCGCGTTTCCGGCGCAGCAGGACATAGCGCCAGCATTCCGGGAGGCTGAACGCTATCGGGCA
>CAIPEB010000669.1 GCA_903863885.1 uncultured Planctomycetaceae bacterium
AACTTCGCTGCTTTGAACTGGCAACCGGTCAGATCAAGTGGCGCAAAGCCGGTGTGCGCCCCGGCCACTTGATCCTCGTGCATGACCAGTTACTTATCCTGACCGCCGACGGCCAACTGCAACTCGCCCCGGCAACTCCCCAAGGGTTTGAGCCGACTGCGGCGGCAACCGTTTCGCCGCACGTCACGCGCGCCATGCCGGCCCTGGCCGGTGGGCGGCTTTTCTTCCGCGACAATTCGCAGGACGGCGGCGGCACTCTCAGCTGCCTGCAACTGAACGCCACCCACCAGCCCCCGCCATGAAGCGTCTTGGCAACAAACCCAGGCCGGTATTCTCCGCCGGAAAACTCGGTTGCGGTGAACCGGCTGCCGAATCGGCTACTTGGCCGATCGACTCGAACGATAGAAGCCAACGCCTTCCAGCGCCAGATAGACTTCTTCGAGCGTCTTTTCGCCGAAATTGGAAATGCCAAGCAGATCTTCGCGGGTGCACTGCAGCAGATCGCGAACCGTGAATATGCCGCGTTCCTCAAGACAGTTGGTCGTGCGCACCGAAAGGCCGATCTCGGCCGTGCTCATTTCGAGCCGCTCCAGCGTACGACGCGATTCTTCCTCGGCTGCGCTCAAGGGAATACGTGTGCGGGTCATGTGTCGCCCTCCATGGTAAGACCAAACGAATCCGTCAATCGAACACGTCTGCCTCCGAGCCGCCGATATCCGAGACACTGTTGCCTGAGACACCGGAAGCCGGAACGGACCCCAAACCGCAATGAAATTGCGCGACACGAATATAACAAGTGCTCCGGCCGGAAAAGACACTAAATGCCCCGAAATCCTCGATTTTTTTGCCACGCAGTACGCTAGCATCCGCACTGTCCGGACTGCTAGCATCCCGTGATCGCGAGGCCGAGCGGGAGTGAGTGAGGGGCCGAACACAGAACGCCGACTCGCACCTATAATATCAGCCTGGAAGGCACTGGACCGACACGGGGAAACTGGCCGGCGCGGGGATACTGCACGGCACGGGAAGTATTGATGTCGCAGACAAGGATGAATGAGATTGTCGCCGGCCTGACGCGTGCCCAGCAGGAAGCGGTCAGCCACATCGATGGCCCGTTATTGATCCTGGCCGGACCCGGCAGCGGCAAGACGCGGGTCGTTACGCACCGCATCGCCAACCTGTTGGCCAACGGCATCGCTCCGAGCCAGATCATCGCGTTGACGTTCACCAACAAGGCGGCAGACGAGATGCGGCAGCGGGTGCAGCGTCTGGTGCCGAATGCACCCGTTTGGGTCGGCACATTTCATCGCTTCTGCGCCCGTTTGCTGCGGCGCTATGCGTCGCTCGTCGGTCTTGAAGAGAATTTCACGATCTACGACAGCGACGACAGCCTGCGGGCGCTGGGGGAATCCGTCGCGGGCTCGAAGGTGGAACTGTCGCACACCACGCCCTCACGGCTTGCGGAAGAAATCAGCCGGCTCAAGACGGCACTGGTCACCGCGGACCAGTTCACTACGGCCGGGGCTTTCGCCCGGAATCCGATGCTTCAGGAACTGTACCCGGCCTACCAGCGCCGACTGTTGAGCTGCAACGCGGTGGACTTCGACGATCTGCTCCTGCACGTGGCCGTGCTGCTGCGCGAGAACCCGGAGCTGCGCCGCACGCTGGACGAGCGATACCGCTACATCCTCGTGGACGAGTACCAGGACACGAATTTCGCGCAGTATGCCATCGTGCGGGCCCTGTCGCAGGACTTTCCGAATCTCGCGGTCACGGGGGACCCCGATCAGTCCATCTATGGCTGGCGGGGCGCGAATGTAAAGAACATCCTCGACTTTGAACACGACTACCCGCACGTCCGCGTCGTGCGTCTGGAACAGAATTACCGCAGCACGCAGAAGATCTTGAGCGTGGCGGATCAGTTGATCAGCAACAACCGGCAGCGCAAGCACAAGGAACTGTTCACGGAGAACCCGGTCGGCAAGCCGGTGCGGCTCGTCGAGTACCAGACGGCGAGGGACGAGGCGGAGCAGATCGCCGCGAGGATTTCCGAGCAGATTCGCGAAGGGGGCCGCCGACCGCGGGACATCGCCATTTTCTATCGCGTGAACAGCCTGTCGCGACAACTCGAGACCGCGCTGCGCAGCGCAGGCATACCGTATCAGATCGTTCACGGCCTGGAGTTCTATCAGCGGAAAGAAATCAAGGACATCCTGGCCTACCTGCAGTTGATCAACAATCCCCGCAACGACGTGGCATTCGGCCGCATCATTAATACGCCGCCTCGCAAGATCGGAAAATCGACGCTGGCGAATCTGCGGACGCACGCCGAGCACAAAGGCCTGCCCCTGTTCGAGGCTGCGCGCCAGGCCGGACTGATACCGACCTTGACCAAGCGTGCGGCGGTGCACGTAGCCGAGTTCGTGGCCTTGATGGACCGATTGTCCCTGCACGCGACCTCGCCATTGGAGGAAATCATGGGGCAGGTCGTCTCGCAGACAGGCTACGGCGAGTGGCTGGAAAACTCCAACGACGCGGAAGACCGCGAACGCATGGCCAACGTGGCCGAATTGCTCACCGCCGCGCGTGAATTCGACGAACACAACTCGGGCGATCATCCGCTCGAGGACTTTCTCGAGCAGTCGGCGCTGGTAAGCGACTCAGACGATTGGGAAATCGAAAGTGATCGCGTATCGCTGATGACAATGCACTCGGCCAAGGGACTGGAATTCCCCGTCGTGTACATCGTTGCGATCGAGCACGGGATACTGCCGCACGAACGGAGTTCCCATGACGATCACCAGCTGGAGGAGGAACGACGCCTGCTGTTCGTGGGGATCACTCGCAGCCGCGAAGAACTGCAACTGAGCTACGCGAGGCGGAGGATGTTCCGCGGCGGAGACAGCCCGACGATCACGAGCGCGTTCCTGCTGGAGTTGCCCCGGGGTGAAATGGAGGTTATCCAACCTCAGCGGTTGTGTGCTGAGGAGGAATCGGAAGGCCGGGGCGGCTTGCCGTGGGAGACGGACGTGTATGACGATTTGCCCGAGGTCATCGACGAGCGTGAGGTTGTTGACGGAGATTTCGAGGCCGACGACATTCACGACAGGCCCCGGATGGTCCGCAGCAAGAAGCCGCTCACAAAACCGATTGCCGTCAAGGTAATGACAGCGGCAGATTTGCTGGGGGGAAATGCGTCTCCCGGCGAGCGATGTTCACCGGATTCGTTCCGGCAGGGTATGCTGGTCAACCATCCGGAAAAAGGACTGGGGCGAATTGTGGCGATCAGCGGCGCGGGCGATCGCCGCACGGCGGTCGTGCAGTTCTTCTCCGACGCCGCGCAGGCCACTTTCGTTCTGCGACACAGCCAGCTTCAACCGGTGAGAACCAGCGCGACATGACCGAACACTATCCTAAGATTGCACAGCTGAAAACGGTGGGCGAATTTCGGCGACGGCTCGAAACGCTGGGACTCACGTTGCCCGTGGACGATACGATCCTTGCCGCGGACCAGGGGTCGCCGCTTGCACAGCCGATCCGGATCGGGCCTTTGCGCGCGGGCAACCGGTGGTGCATTCACCCGATGGAAGGCTGGGATGCGAACCGCGACGGCAGCCCTTCAGCGCACACGCTGCGCCGCTGGCGCAACTTCGGACTGAGCGGCGCGAAGCTGATCTGGGGGGGCGAAGCGGCGGCGGTTCAGCCGGACGGACGCGCCAATCCCCACCAGACTTTGGCGACTGCCGACAATCGCGCGGGGCTCGAAACGCTGCTGCAGGAACTGAAGCAGGCTCATCGCGGCCAGTTCGGCGGCGACGACGATCTGGTTGTTGGTCTGCAATTGACGCATTCCGGGCGATTCAGCCGCCCGAATGACAAGCGTCTGGAGCCTCGCATCGCCTTCCACCACCCGTTGCTCGATGCCAAATTCGGCATCGATCCTCAAGACGAGCACGTGGTCTGGACCGACGGCCAGCTTGAACGGTTGATCGATCAATATGTTGCCGCATCGGGCCTGGCTCGCGAGGTCGGGTTTCAGTTCGTGGATATCAAGGCCTGCCACGGCTATCTGCTTCACGAGTTCCTCAGCGCTCGAACGAGGCCGGGAAGATTCGGAGGAGATCTGGAAGGCAGGTCGCGCGTGCTCACCACGATCATCGAGCGGATTCGGCACGAATGGCCGGACCTGATGATCGGAGTCCGTTTGAGCATATTCGATTCCCCGCCGTTTCACTCCATCCAGGGCCAAGGCCGTCCGATGGATTTTCAGCACCTGCTGCCGTACCGATGGGGGTTCGGGTTGAGCGAACGGGATCCGCTCGTCCCCGACCTCGAAGAGCCGATCGCCCTGATGCGCACGCTGAAGAAGCTGGGCGTCGCTGCGATAAACCTGACCTGCGGCAGCCCTTATTACAACCCGCACCTCCAGCGCCCAGCGATGTTTCCGCCGAGCGACGGTTATCTGCCCCCGGAGGACCCGCTGGCCGGCGTCGTCCGCCAGATCCAAGCGGCCCGTCAATGCAAGGAGGCGATCCCCGACCTGCCGATGGTGGGAACGGCCTACACTTATCTGCAGGATTATCTGCCGCACGTCGCTCAGGCTGTCGTGCGCGAAGGGTGGATCGACATCATCGGCATCGGCCGCATGGTGCTTTCGTATCCCGAACTGCCGGCGGATACGCTGCAGGGTCGGCCGATGCAGCGCAAACGGATCTGCCGCACGTTCAGCGACTGCACGACCGCCCCGCGCAACGCCATGATCTCGGGCTGCTTCCCGCTCGATCCGCATTACAAATCGCTGCCCGAAGCCGAGGCACTGCGCGCGGTGAAGAAACAGGCCGGAGGCAAATAGACACTATTCTCTCGGCTGCCGACGGCTGGCTGCTGATTACCGGTTTCCGATTCCAGACATTCGCCTCCCAAGGACCCCGCATTGGAATCAAAAGCCCCCGAAGCCCCAAGTCCGCCCAAGAGACCGCGTTCGACGAGGCCGGATCGCGAGGCCCACCGCACTGCGACACGTCTCGAAGAGATTATTGCGGCGGAACTGCCCTCCGAGACTTACGTCACAACACACCTCGAGGCCATCGAGGACCATCAGGAGGTCCATTCTCCGGCGCCCCGATAAGCGGGCCCGACGACGCGGGGCGAACCGACAGAGATGGGCCGGCCGGCGCCCCTGCGGCACGTCCCCTCGCGTGGGCCGGTCTGCTACAATGCCGACGATTATGAGCGCAACGGATGCGGCGGAAGGCGCATTGCATCGGATGCGTCAGTTGCCGGGCATGTTGGAGCACTGCGTCGGATTCCGCGAGGCGATGGCTGCCTTGCTTGCGGGCGGGCGTGCCACATTCGACGGTGTCCAGGGCTCCTCGTGCGCGCTGCTGGCCGCGGCGGAACATCGTTCGCTTCAACGGCCTCTGGTTGTTGTCTGTCCACGGGCGGGCGACATCGACGGATTCTGCGACGACCTGTCCCTTTTTTCGGCCGCATCGCCGCTCCGATTCCCTGCATGGGAGACGGAACAGCGGGAGCGAAGCCTGCGGGATGAAGTGTACGGCGAGCGGCTTCGAACGCTGAAGTCGCTGTTGCGTGCAGCCTCCAGCGATGCCGCACAGCCCCTGGTCGTGACGGCGATCCAGAGCCTGCTGCAGCCGAGCCCGGGCCGGCAGTCACTCGAGCAGAGTTCGCGCTGGCTCGAAGTGGGGCGACGCGTGGACCTGAACGAACTGCTCCGATGGTTCGTGACAAACCGGTTTCACCATGCGACGGCCGTCGAGTTGCCGGGCGAATTCTCCGCGCGAGGCGGAATTCTCGATGTCTTTGCGCCGGATTGGGAACAACCGGTTCGCATCGAATTCTTCGACGATGTCGTCGAGTCGATTCGCACGTTTGATCCGAGCACTCAGCGGAGCGACGAGAAACGGGACGGCATCGAGATCACTGTGGTGCAAGCCGCGGCCTCACGCGAATCGCACCTGACGGATTACCTGCCTCCTTCGGCCGCATTCCTGCTGCTCGAGCCCGAGATGATCGACAGGGAGGGAACCAGCTACCTCCAGAGGCTGGAACATCCCGAGGAAGTCCACGCAATGGCCGACGTGATGGAACGCGTCCAGGCTTTTGCGCTGGCCACCGCATCATCACTGGCGACCGGAACGCTGGGCGCAGCGTGTCGCCTGCCGGTGGAGTCGGTCGAGCGGTTCAGCGGCGAGTTCGGACGCGTGCGGGATGAACTCGACCGGGCCGGTTCGGGCCACACCGTGTTTCTCGTGTGCGCGACCGAAGCGGAGATGACCCGCCTGAGTGAACTCCTGCGGGAGACGGAACCGGCGGTCGCGGGACGGCTGCTGTTCCTGCTGGGACACTTGCGTGAGGGCTTCCGGTGCATCTCAGAAAAGACGCTCGTGCTGTCGGCCAACGAACTGTTCGCCCGAGGCGAAGTGCGGCGAATCTCGCGGCGGCGCATGAGCAAGCCGATCGACAGTTTCCTGCACCTGAAGGCAGGCGATCTGGTAGTTCACCTCAGCCACGGTATCGGGCGTTATCGCGGAATTGAACTGCTCGACAAGCACGGCCAGGTCGAGGAGCATCTGCAGATCGAGTTTCACGGCGGCG
>CAIPEB010000670.1 GCA_903863885.1 uncultured Planctomycetaceae bacterium
ATGCCGTGGCGTCTTATCAGGTAACCGGCTTCATCGTTCATTCTCGCGATGAAGTTCTCAGCGTTTATGTCCGTCCAGCCCTGTAGGCCCGGCACCGATACGAACCCGCCCATCCGCTCGACCAGCGCGAACACCTCGCGAATTTCCTGCTCAGTTACCGTCTTCATCACTCCCTCCTCGAATCCAGCAGCGCCCGCTGCCATGCCTGCTCGTCACGTCCCGCCCGTGCGGTCTCCAGATACCGCTGGATCGCTGCCAGTTGCTGCCGGAGCGTCCCGCACTTGCTTGGTCCCCGCCGTGGTTCCCGCCTCGCCCTAATCGCTTCCCTGCGATTTTCGTCGTGCCCGTCCATGGGCTCCGCCTCCTGCTTGGGTCAGTAATATTCCACCGCGTTCGCCTGCCTTTTCGCCCGCGTCGGTTTCGGTGGCGGGGTCGGGGGCTTGCTCGATCGGCGTGCGATGAACTCGTCTATGGCGTCCTGAGTGATGCGCCACCGAGGTTTTCCGCCCAGCCGCCTCGCGATGTTGAACGCGCGAAGTTCTCCGTTGGCGATGAACTCCAGGGCCTTGGCGGTGTTCGTCTGAAATTCTTCGGCGAATTGGCGCACGGTTACGATGCGACCAGACATAGTTGCTCCCGCTGGGTCCGCGCGTAAGATCAGCGCGGATCGAAGATGCTCTTGGTTTTTCGGACTGGCGTCAGGGTGCCGACCCCGACGCCGAACCATTGAGTAATTCCCAGCGAGAAATGAAAAACTATCTTGAGGCCCTGGCGGGGCCGACTACTTGCTGTTGCTACGGAGGTTTCGTCGCTTCCGGCCTAACTGACCGGTGGCGCTGTTCTGGGTGCGCATCGCGTCCTCAAGGATCATTGGCAGGACTCCGATCGGGAACACGCGCACTCCATGTTCCCTCGGCACCGAGTACGGCAGTCGGTCCACCGCTCGGCGAACTCGCTGCACCGCGATCTCGGTCAAGGTCTTGACGTCGTGAACAGTCAGATTCATGTGATTGCTCATACCCATCACAGTATGGGCCGCGCGCGAAAAATCAACAGGCCGTCACAAGAGACTGTCACGCACGCCTGCGCCGACGGCGATTTTTCCCCCCTTGTGTTGCGCAGACGTAGGCGCGCCTGGAATGAATCATGCAAAACCCTCGGGAAAATCGACAAAAAAAGCCCCGATGTTACTCGGGGCTCAGGGTCGAAAAAAACTTCCGAAAAATTTCCGGATTCTCAGTTCGGGGTGTGCTCACCTGCCGGAGGAAACAGCCAGTCGTGCACGTGATCGGTCACCGCCTTGAGCCGCGAATCGTCGATCCCCTCGCGGTACACCTCCGACATGCTCGAATCGATGTGACCCATGATATGGTCGACTGCCACCTGATCCTTGCTGCCGCCTGCCACAGTCTCAAACCCGTGGCGCAGCGAATAGAAACTCAGCCCAGGCCGCTTGAGCCCCAGAGTCTTCAGCAGCTTCGTGGTTTCCTTGCTGACCGCGTCATCTTGCTTGGCAGCGATTTTCATCTTGCCGTGACTCATGGTCTCCGAGATCGAGTACCGCACCCATTTTTGCCCGTACTTGGTGACGAACAAGCAATCTTCATCTTCCGGCAGCGCGGGCTTCCGGCGCGTGGCGATGACAGCCCGCAGCGCCTCGACGGTCTCGCTCCACAACGGGATGCGACGCTCTACGCCAGTCTTCACGCGTGCGTAGTCGAGCCATCCGCCGTCTAGGTCCACCGCCGTTAGCGGCAGGGACGCACAGTCGGTATTGCCAAGTCCGCCGTTCGCCCCAAGCAGAATCATCGCCTTCAGGGCTGGGGTCGCCCCGTCGAGCATGGCGCGGACCTCAGCCGCCTCGAACATCCGCTTGCCGTTCGATTGCTTCCGGCGTGCCCGCTCTTTCCGCTTCTCGTCTTTCGATGGCACCTTGAACGTCGAGCCGAACTTGACCGTCTTATCGATCAGTTCGTTTTCGGTGCCGTAGCGGAACAGGCTGCGGGTCATGGTAACCATCTTCGCCAGCGCCACCACGGAGTACGCCGCCGCCAGCTTGTGGTACAGCCGCTCGAAGTCCAGGGGCCGGATATCGAGTACCGCCGTCGTCGCCCCGAACTCGTCGACCAGCAGACCGCATAGGCGGTGGTAGTCCATGAAGGTGCGTGGCGATATTGACCCGACGTCGCTTGCCGCCCGCTTGGATGCCAGGAACGCGTTGACCAGTTGGCGGAGGGTCGTGGCGTCCGTGTCTTTCCTGGGTGCCCGACCGGCCTCTAGATCGGCCCGCTGCTCCTCGTACTCCAACAGTGCCGCCTGGGGGTCGTCCCAGCGCCCGAAATAGTGCGTCTTCTGGTTGATCTTCTTGCACCATCGGCCGTTGTTGTGGGCAACGAGCGGAAAGTCTGGGCGCGGTTTAGCGGGCTTGGTCTTGCTCTGGGGCTGATCTGCGGTAGACTTGCGTGTCATGCGTCACCTCGTCTTTGATCGGGTTAGGTGGCGTCGGTGCCCATGGGCTGAACCCCCATAGGCACCAACTATACGTTGCCCTAAATCCTAAACGG
>CAIPEB010000671.1 GCA_903863885.1 uncultured Planctomycetaceae bacterium
CAATGGCTAGTTACTGCTTACCATGAACAACGCGCTCGACATCATTCAGCGGTGGATGGCCATGGACTGCGCCCTGTCGTTCAACGGCCTGAACGTGGAAGCATTCGCCAAGGAAGTGCGCGCGAGCCTCAAGACCGTGCGTCGCGACTTGTACGCGTTGCGGGACCTGGGGCAGGAGACGCATGCCCGCCGGATCGACGACGGGACGTTCATGCATTTCTACGTCAAGGGCGTCGAGCCGCTGTTCTCCTGTAATCGCCCGGGAAACAAGAAACGCCGGAGGTCGGAACGATAGCGCCATCAACGAAGCAGCCCTCACGCCGGCGGCCAAAACCGCCGCGCGAAACGCCATGCCTCGACAACGGGCAGCAAGAGGAATATCAGAGGTGCAAATCCCAGCACGACCGTAAGCCAGGTATGCGACTGAAGCGGCAGAAAGAACGAGACGATGCCGATCAGAACGATTGGAATGGACCACACGATCAATCGCCTGCCCCCAAAACGGTTAATGGCGAACCATGCTTCGTCTGACTGGAACGACTCCGGGAAGCGAACTCCGTAAAGCGCGTTTCGTCTGACTTTTCCTCGAGCAAGGGGGATGGCGAGAACGACACTGAGCAACCCAGTGACCGTCCAACCAATCCCAATGGTGACCGCAACCAAGTCCATGTCGCCTCCAAAGGCACAGCGTGTGGCTTCCGTCGTTCGTCGTGAAAGCTCTTGAGCGACAGACGACACTTATTGCGTCTACGAGCAGTTTATCCTTAACCATCCGCCGACTGCCCCATCATACGCTCGCAACCGCCAGCACGCAGGCAGGGATTCGCCAATAGGGGAGGCATCCCAAGTGTGGAAATGGCGGACCGGGGCGACGGTGCGATGTTCACACGGTGGCCTCGCCAGTCCGCCCGTGTGAAAACGCTCGTCAAGATTCCGCAGAATGCGGACAGTGTCAGCATTCGCCCAAACAACACGAGTGGATCGCGTCAGCCGAATCCGTGCCGCGGTCGTCTTGGACACAACGGCCACGCTAAGAGCCAGCAGGGATCGAGCGTTGATGAGATGGAAATCCGCCGTTCATGAGCCTATACAGCAGCGGCGAGGTTGGGGGCAACTCTCGAAGACGATTGCGTTGCCGTCCGCTTTGGGGTTGTGAAATCGCTTCACAATCAGTTCCCCTCGTCGCACCGCTCGATTCAGAACTGCATGCGGTGGTGTGGGGACACGGTCGAGCGACCCGCTTGGCTACCTTACTCGGCAGCCACTCCATCCTTCACAGTTCTGCAAATGCACAGTCCGGACTTCCACCTCTGCAGTAATCGCTGGAGTACATCTCGCCGGCTGTTGTCGGGAAGCGCGAGGATTGCTGCTTCCACTTCATCCAACTTCTTCAACGCACCACCGACGTCGCCCTTCGCCTCCAAAATGGCAGCCTCGGCCCTCGAGCGTAGCCAATGGCTGCGCGTTGTATTGGGGATTTCGGCCAGCCACTGCTCAGCGAGATCGGCACGCATCCGCCGGCGGGCCTGAAAGACCGCGGCATCGCACATCAGCGCCTCGCGGAAAGCGGGTGTGGCGTGGCCACTATGTGACAAGCACGTTTCAAGCAACTGGCCGGCTTCGTCGTCCTTTTTCTGATGGAATGCTGCCGCATATGCCAAGGAGTGCGCCGTTACCGTGTCTATCGATGGGTCGCGAACGGCGACGGCCTTGGCAAGGTCGTTGGCCGACATCGCCTCCGGTAGTACTCCGTCGTTGACCTGACCTGCCAGACGCAACAGCGCAAGCCAGCGTTCACCTCGCGAGCGATGCCGCAACAGCATGTAGATTCGCCGGCCGTCCGATATACCCAACCGGCTTTCAAATGGGAGGAGATCGCTCACGCCGTTTACGACGGAGAAGATGATCAAGCCGGCGGAGAAGAACGTGGCCGAGGTGGGCAACAAGAATACGACAGTCGCGGTGACAAAGTTCGCGACGGGCCCGCCTAGGACCATGACGAAGCCGCGCCAGGCGAGGTGATCGGTCGCGACCGGCATCAGTTCAACGATCCCCTGGACGATCGCACCCGGTCCTCGATAGAAGGACAGACGAAACGGGCGACTGATCATCAACGGACCGACTCGATAAGTACGGATACGGAACCCCACGCATAGCCCCGCGACCACGTGCCCAGCCTCGTGAATGGCCACCATCACGTAAAACGCGGCGAGCCCAGAAACCGCAAAACCTGAAACCCCAATCCGATCCAATTGATCCAAGCACCAGGAACGAAATACTGTCTGGAACCAGTGGCGCAAAATCGGCGGACAATTGAAAATCCAACAAGTCGCAACGATGACCACCACGACAAACCAGACCATCAGAACCAGGAGCAATCCGGATCCGGGCGATGCACGGACTGGAAGTGGGACCTCCCGATCCAAAAATGGCGTCTTACCAGGACGAGTCTCTGTGGCTGCTGACCTCACGATGCCCTCTCTTCACGGCAATTGAACGCTGGCGCAGAGCATCCAACGCATTCAGTTCGCTCGGGCGTCTTGCCTGCACCGTCCTTCCTTGTGTCGATGCATGCCATTCCGGCAGCGCCAACAGATCTCACTACGGTTTGCCTGTCCCATGGTTCTCGCAAGTTCAGGGAGATACAAACGTAGTCGATAATCTCCGCATGCGCGTCGAACACGTCAACTCCCAGAACCACAACTGCCCGCCCCGCTCGACAGTTCCATCTCCCACACGGTGGCCTCGCCAGTCCGCCCGTGTGAAAATGCGCATCCCGAGTCCACAGAATCCGACTGTCGCTTCTTGCCCCATGCTGCCCGGACTCTCCCAGTCAACATGCTCCCGTTAACCACGCGCCCCGTTTTCTTCGAGAAACTGCCCACCTGGCGAACAGCCCCGTTTGCAAACGGAGTAGGTAAGAAATAGAGGAGCAGGCGGACCGCTTCACCAACAAGCCCCCACAATGTTCGCCGCTCGATGATTTCACAACATCTTTCCACAACACCAGGCAGCCCTTCGCGCGGACGGCAATCGTAAATCACGGCGGCTCCCATCACGCAACGCCAGCAAACGCATCGCAGTCCGAATCCCATGTTGCTCACAGCGCGCGAGGCGGCGCGACTCTGTGGCAAGTCGCTGCGTACCTGGCGAACCTGGGACGCCGGCGGACTCATTCCCCGCCCGGTGCGCATCCGACGCAGCACCCTGTGGCGCGCCAAGGAACTCCGCCTGTGGATCGCTGCTGACTGCCCGCCCCGTCGCATCTGGGAAGCTCGAAAACTGTCGCTCAACAGCGCTTGAGCTTTGCCCGCACCCTGGCACACTGTCACACCCTGCCGCCCAGAAGGCGGCCGGACGGAGATAGTACTATGGCGAGTCTGTACAAGAAGCCCATTGTGTCAATTGATCCAGTCAGCGGGAAAAAGACCAAACGCCATTCCAGGAAGTGGTGGGGCCGGTATCGCGACGTTGACGGTTTGGAAAAGCGAGTGCCCTTGGCTACCGACAAGAAGGCAGCCCAGGCCATGCTCACCGAACTGGTGGTGAAAGTCGAGCGGATCGTAGCTGGCCTCATTGACCCGGCCGAGGAGCATCTGACGCGACCGCTCGAAGGGCATCTGGACGACTTCCACGCGTACTTGCGTGCCAAGGGCAATTCGCGGTCGCATTCGAACCAGACGGTACGCTACTCCCGCAAGCTGGCCCGCGATGCTGGCTTCACGTTCATCGGCGACATCTCGGGTTCTCAAGTCCAGGAATTCCTGGCCAAGCTGAAGGCCAAGGGCAAGAGCATCTCCACGTGCAACCACTACCTGCGGGCGTTCAAGGGATTTGCCCGGTGGTTGGTGCGGGAACAGAGAACGAGCGAAAATCGTCTTTCTCACGTGGGATTTCTCAACGAAAAGTTGGACCGCCGGCATGATCGCCGGGCGCTACAAGCGGACGAGTTGGCCCGTGTGATCGAAGCGGCCCGCGGCGGTGGATCCATTGAAGGGGTCTCTGGACCGGATCGCGCTATCATGTACGTGCTGGGCGCCTGGACCGGATTCCGCAAAGGCGAGATTGGCAGCCTCACGCTGAAGTCATTTAATCTGGACGGCACGCCCGCGACGGTCACGGTGGCGGCCTGCTACAGCAAGCGGAAGCGGACGGACACGCAGGCGCTGCATCCAGACGTAGTGCGTTTGTTCAAGGAGTGGCTGAAGACGAAGCCGGATCTTCACGCCGACGACATTCTGTTTCCCGTCTCCCGCAAAGTCAGCGGCACCGAACGCAAGACGGCCAAAATGATGAAGCTGGACCTGGCGTCCGCCCGCAAGAAGTGGATCGCCGAAGTCGAAACGGACCAGGAACGCGAGCGGCGTGAGAAATCCGACTTCCTGAAATACTGCAATGCCGCCGGCCGCTACGCCGACTTCCACGCCACGCGGCATACGTTTATATCCAATTTATCTCGGTGTGGCGTCCGGCCGAAGTTGGCACAATCGCTGGCCCGCCACAGCGACATCAACTTGACGATGAGCGTTTACTCGCACGTCGAACTGGAAGATCAGAACGCGGCGATCGCGGCATTGCCGGGACCGCCGAGGGGGTGAGCAAAAGCACTCATTCGTCGATGTGGCCAACCGAGGTCGTGAACGAGCACAGAAGCCACCCTTCCACCGGTTGCATGCCACGAAAAAAAGAAGAGCGGCCGAAGGAACTCGTCCTCCCGCCGCTCTCGTCTGGTTTGCCGCTCACTCACTTCCCGTCGTTCGGTCCGGCGTTCTCGGTTGGGGGCTTAACTCCCTGCTCTTCTTACGAACCATTAGGAACGCCGAAACGAGAAACAGTGACACAGATGCCGAGAGAAAGAATGAAGCCCACACCGCATAGTACGTAAAGGCAAATAGCAAGTACCCCTCCCTTGACGTAACTACCGACATAATCTCATCAGCGTGCATGAATGCACGCCTTCCGGCCACAAGTCCAACAATCAGAAACACTAAAGCCAAGAGCGACGGAATCCAGAAATAGGCGCGCAGTGATTCTCTCATATGATATCTTGTGACGACTCTCAATGGATGACGGATGACGTACGAATACATCATGGCGGTGGCGGGCACGGATAGACTCCGGTACTGTTAGAACACGATAACTTGCCCTCCTTCAGTGCCTTCAAACAACTCTCTTTGCAGTCGCCCTCTATCCCAAAGCCGACCTCGTTATTCGCGCTATCGGCTGCGCTGTCCTCAGCAGTCCCCCTGTCAGTGGTCTCTTTCTTTCGAATTCTTGAGCGAACGAAGACAGCTCCCGGACATGGAAAAGGATGTTGATTTGCCTCACAGGGACCAATACAGTGTTGGAGAGCGTCACCAGGTGTGCCTTCCGCACTGCCACCGTCACCTCTCAAGGGACCTCTGTAAGAATCTGGCCATCCCGCGACAATTCCTGCTACCGTAGTATTAGTGTCCTTATAAATATCCATCATGTGGCCATAACAGAAAAAAGCGTCACACACGCCTATGATAATCCCTCCGCCCACAATAACCCCAGCCACAAGGGGCCATCCTTTTCCGGTGGGATCGGTGCGAATCAACGGATTGTCCGTACAGTAACGGTGGAGACCAAAGTCCCCCGTCATATACCCAATCGGATCTCGACTGACGAATGTGCCCAACTCGGCCGCGAGACTGCGATGCCGGTAATGGTACAGGCCGGTTTCCGCATCGCGTTCCCGACCCGTGTACATCACGACGTTGGCATAGCTCGACGCGCTCAGGACATTCGCCCACGAGCCATCATACATGGTGACTCGGCCGTACGCATCATATAGATACCGCTCGACCGCGTCGCCATTCGTGTCGACCAGCGTGGTCACGTTGAAGTTGGCATCCCCGAGATAGTAGATCCGCTCATCGTCACAGAGCCCATCGCTGTCCGTGTTGCGATCCCGCAGCACGGGCGCGTCGATGTAACGTGGCGACCAGACGTACTGCCAGTCGGGCTGGAGATTCTCCGGCTGATCGTTCTCGGTTGTTGTGTCCCGCGTTTCCAGGACTTGCCAGGCGAAGTTGTAGAAGTAATGGATGTAGGTGTCGATGCCGTTGGGATTGTCCGGAGCCTGGCTATCGACGTGCCGCTTCACACGTCTTTGAAGGGCATCGTACTCATAGACCCCAATGACAACTTCACCGTCCTTGGCTTCGACCAGCCGATTCCACGCGTCCCACTTCAGGCTCAGTGAACTGGCCAGCGACGATGGCTTGGGCACACTGGTCATGTTGCCCGCACGATCATGCACGGGCGTGGCCCAGGCGGTTCCGGTTGTCTCGGAGATATCCGTGATCTCGTTGACTTCATTGTGAGTGCGATCTTGATCGAGATCCGTGGATCCCGACGTCTTCTGCACGTACCCGGCCCAGTTGCCCGTCATGTCGAGGTTCCAATCCTCTTCACGGACCGGAGTTCCCGAGATGGCCGTCTTGCCGACGTTCAAGTCTCCGCGATCCAGATTGACCAAGCGGTTAACGGCATCATACCAGGTATGCTCGGAAGGGAGCTTTGATCGTTGTGCCGCTGGGGAGGGCGTCTGTTTGACAGGGGCGATCCTGCGAGCTTTGGTTGCATAACCGGGTTGTGGACCGCTGGACCTCGGCCGGGGACTG
>CAIPEB010000672.1 GCA_903863885.1 uncultured Planctomycetaceae bacterium
CGCGCAGATGACGGCAGGACCGGGAGTCGATGGTTACGCACTGGATACGGAGACGATCGCGATGGTCTCAGGTGCTGACGGCATTGCGCAGCACACCGGGTTCGTGCGCGGCGCCGCTTACAAGTTCCGGCGGGGCAATTCCGCCTGGTGGACCGCAGCGCAGGTGGCGCCGAATGCGGCGACGTGGAATTTACGCGAGATCCTGGGATCGCCCTGAGAATCCGTGATTTCGGATTCGGCAGGTTCGATCTTAGCCGCCGCATCGCGGCCAAGAGAATAAGAGGACGCAACCCGGTAGCGTATGTCGCCAAGTCTTTCCGGGCTGCGTCCCAGTCTGTTCCGAATCATGGAAAACATATCGGCAAACCATCGCGGTTCGATGCGATGCCAAGCATTGATTTGTAGGAAATTCCCCTACAAGAAGGGCCAAAACTGCGAGAAAGGAATGTTGAACCGCCATGGCAGGCAGGGAAGTCAGAGCCGGTAAGGCCTTCGTGGAAATCGTGCTGCGCGATCAACTCGCCGGTGGCCTGAAACGAGCCGCCGCCCAGCTGCGCGGATTCGCCACGCTGACCGGCGCGATCGGCGCCGGACTGACGACCACCAGTGGCGCGATCATAGGTCCACCGGCCGCGGCCGTGTCTCAATTCTCGTCGATCGGTAGCGCGGTCGCCGACATGTCGGCTCGCACTGGTATGAGCGCAGAAGGACTGACCGCCCTCGGGTACGCGGCCAGTATGACTGGCGCTAGTCTCGAAGACGTGGAGAAGGGCATCCGTAAGATGCAGCAGAACGTGACGGATGCGGCCAGCGGATCCGAGTCGGCTGCCAAGGCGCTGGCCGCGATCGGATTGTCGGCTGCGGACTTGGCCGGACTGTCTCCCGAACAGCAGATGCAGAAGATCGCTGACGGTCTGGCACGCATCCAGGATCCTGCCATGCGCACCGCCGCGGCCATGGACATCTTTGGCAAGTCGGGCACATCGCTGTTGCCCATGATGGCGGACGGGTCGGCCGGCATGGCCGCTTACGCCAAGGAAGCGGAACGTCTTGGCCTGATCATGTCCACAGAGGACGCCTCGGCGGCGGATGTTCTCGGCGATGCGACGGATCGAATGTGGGGTACGCTGCGCGGACTGACGCTGCAGATCGGCGCGGCGCTGGCGCCAGCCGTGACGGACCTGGCCAATCGGATCACGGCCTGTATCGCCACGGTCTCGAAGTTCGTCAAGGAGCATCGCAGCCTGGTGGTGACGATCGCCAAGACGGCCGTCGGCCTTGGCGTGGCTGGAGGCGCGTTCGTCGGCATCGGCATGGCGTCCTTGATGGCTTCCTATTTATTACAGGGTTTTGCCGCCGTGTCCGCAGCAATGGGCGGCGTGATGGGGCGTGTGGCCGGACGCATCTCGTCGGCTATCGCGTCGGTGACTCGACTGGGCAGTGCGTTTTCGGCGGCGGCGGGGCGGATCCTGGTCTTTTCGCGGCTGGGCGCTCAGGCGGGACTGGCCGTGGGCGCCGCCTTCGGACGCTTGCTGGTGTCGGGAGCCGGATCCGTGCTTTCGCTGTCTAGCAGTCTTGCCAGTCTCGGTGTCACGGCCGCATCGTCGGCTGCCAGGATCGCCGTGGCCATGGGGCCAACTTTGTGGAGCGGGATCTCCACGGCGGCGACGGCCACG
>CAIPEB010000673.1 GCA_903863885.1 uncultured Planctomycetaceae bacterium
CAATGGCTAGTTACTGCTTACCATGAACAACGCGCTCGACATCATTCAGCGGTGGATGGCCATGGACTGCGCCCTGTCGTTCAACGGCCTGAACGTGGAAGCATTCGCCAAGGAAGTGCGCGCGAGCCTCAAGACCGTGCGGCGCGACTTGTACGCATTGCGAGATCTGGGGCAGGAGACGCATGCCCGCCGGATCGACGACGGAACGTTCATGCATTTCTATGTCAAAGGCGTCGAGCCGCTGTTCTCCTGCAATCGCCCGGGAAACAAGAAGCGCCGGTAAGCAGCCGACACGCTGGAGCGGAAAGAGTTTCCCAGGCGGCGTTTGTTTCCAGACGTTTTTGACACGGGACGAGCGTGCGGAGCATGCTCGGAACGCCCGCGTCTACGACTCCCGAATCGACGTTGCTGCTGACCGCCAGCGCTGCGGCCGAACGCTGCGGCACGTCAGAACGCACCTGGCGGCGCTGGGATGCGGCCGGATTCGTTCCCTCGTCCATCCGCATCAGTCGCTGCATTCGGTGTCACCGTCAAATCGTTCTTATAAACGGCACCCTGGTGAATTACGGCTCAGATGCTTTTGGCGGCAGCCAAGTGTTCAAGGCCTCGATCAGCGATTGGGGAGAGACGGGCTTGCTGACGCAGTCGTTCATGCCGGCCCGCAGGCAGCTTTCCCGGTCGCCCTGCATCGCGCCGGCCGTCATGGCAATCACAGGGATCTGATGGTTCTTCACGGCCGAGGCCAAGTCGCGGATGATGCGGGTGGCTTTCAGCCCGTCCATTTCCGGCATCTGCACATCCATCAGGACCAGGTCGTAAGAAAGGGTCTTCAACGCCTCGATGGCCTCGGTACCGTCCGCCACGGCTTCAGCCTGCAAGCCAAGTTTCCGCAGAATCCCCACCGCCACGTTTTGATTCGCGACGTTATCGTCAGCCACCAGAATCCGTGTCCCGTGCCACTGGACGATGGACGGCGTAGCGGGGGAAACGCGAACCGATGTCACCGCATCGGCTGAAAGCGTATACCGCGCCACCTTGCCCATGCGCACCGTGAACCAGAACTCCGAACCAATTCCTGCTTGGCTGTTCACGCCGATTTGTCCACCCATCAACTCCGCGAGCTGTTTGCAGATCGCCAAGCCCAGACCCGTGCCGCCGTAGCGGCGCGTCGTGGAAGTGTCCGCCTGCGTGAATTTCTCAAACAACTTCGGCCGCCCGCCCGGCGCTATGCCGATCCCCGTGTCCTGCACGGTGAAACGCACCACGGCTTCGGTGGCCGTCTCGAAGGCCAGGCTGGCTTGCACGGCGACCCAACCCTGCTTGGTAAACTTGATCGCGTTCCCCGCCAAGTTGGTCAGAACCTGACTCAGTCGGCCCGGATCACCGTAGACCCGGGATGGCACGTTCGGTTCAATGGCACACTTGAACTCGATCCCCTTGCCTCTAGCTCGCGTCGCCAGCGGCGCGGCGAAGCTCTCCAGCACGTCACACAGGTCGAACTCCACGATTTCCAAGTCGAGTTCGCCCGCCTCAATCTTGGAATAGTCCAGGATGTCATTTACCAGGACCAACAGGTGTTCGCCGCTGCTGCGAATGATCTCGGCATAGCGGCGCTGTTCCCTATCCAGTGACGTATCAAGCAATAATCCGGTCATGCCGATCACTCCGTTCATCGGCGTGCGGATCTCGTGGCTCATGTTGGCCAGAAACTCGCCCTTGGCCACGTTCGCGGCCTCAGCGGACTGCATAGCCGCCCGCAGATTGTCCTCCATTTGTTTGCGTTCCGTAATGTCGCTGAGGATCCCCACAGCGTGCCACGCTCCCTGCAACTGAACAGCGGACAAAGACAGCGACACGGCGATCTCTCGGCCATCTCGCCGCCGAGCAAACAATTCCAGCGTCTTGCCGATGGCCTCACCGCGGCCGCTAAGTACAAACTCGGGAAAGGCTGCCAGATAAGCAGCGTGGTACCGCTCAGGTACGAGAAGACCATGCAGGTTCTTGCCGAGAGCTTCCGCAGCAGAATAACCGAAGATCCGCTCGGCTGCCGAATTCCAGTAACTGATGGCACCGTGCGGGTCCACCATCAGGATCGCATCGTGCGCGGCATCGGTAATGCTGCGCAGTTCGGCAGTCCGGTTCTCGACCGCGAGTTCGAGGTTGTCGTTCAATCGATGAAGTGCCGCTTCCGCCCGCTTTTGCTCCGTAATGTCACGGTTTGAGCCGCGCCGTCCCATGAGGACGCCACTGCTGTCCTGAACGGCCTGACAAACGTGACCAATCCAGAGCTCCGTGCCGTCGGGCCGGATAATGCGGAAACTGATTTCGTTCGGCTCGTGGTCGGAAAGCACATGGCGAGCGTGCGCCTGATATCGGGCTCGATCCTCGGGGTGGATGAGCGTATCCAGCAATGACGGATCGGCCGTGAACTCATCGGGGGTATGGCCCGTGATACGCTGACACGAGGGCGAGCAGTAGAGAAATCGCCCCTGTGGATCGGTCCAGAACTCCCAGTCATAGGTGTTGTCCGCGAGAATCCGGTACTTCCACTCACTGTCCCGCAACAACTCTTCCGTCCGTCTGCGTTGGGTGATGTCGAGTATCGCACCCACACCGCCAATTACCCGCCCCTCGGCGTCGTGCAACGGCGTGGCACTGATCAAGGCGGTCCATTCACGTCCCCTCGGCAGTCTCGCTTCGATCTCCATGGGGGGCACGTCGCGATTCTCGAACACGGCGATCTGCATCGGCTGCTCTTCCGGGCGGAGTTCTCGTCCCTGGTGGAAGAAGCGATGCGTTAGCGGCGCGGCCGCCGAGGTCGACACGTTCGTTTCCGGGGTGATCTCAAGCATCCGGGCGGCGGCGGGATTTGGACGGATGACTCGGCACCAAGGATCGTCCGCAACCACGATGCCGATGGGAAGTGCGTTCAGCAGCTGGTACAGGCGCTGGTTGGCCATTGCCAGTTCCGAGGTGCGTTCCGCGACCTGTGTTTCCAGTCCGGCGTGCGCCTGGGCCAGTGCCGTTTGGGCCAACTTTCGTTCCGTGATATCCCGGGCGATCCCGATGGTTCGAGTGACGCGCCCGGTGGGGTCGAATAGGGGTGCCTTGATGGTCTCGAACGTGCGAAGCATACCCTGCGAATCCGGCACGGTCGCCTCCGTTCGGAGCGATTGCCCCGTCGTGACGACGATCCGTTCTTCGTCTCGAATCCGGACGGCGTGTTCCGACGGGAATACGTCCGTGTCCAATCGGCCAATCGCCCTGTCCAAACTCAGACCCGTGAACTGCAGCCAGGCGCTGTTTACCGCCTCAAGACGTCCATCCAGGTTCTTTACCCAGGCCGGGTCGGGAATGTTGTCGAGGATGGAACGCTGCAAGTGTTCACTGGTGTGCAGCGCCGCCTGGGTGCGAACATGCTCCGCCCGGATCCTCAGCGTGGCGATGCCGTACGATAGGTCCCCGGCCAGATCGGACAGCAGTTCGACCTCACCCGAATCGAAACTATCCGTTATCGCGGAATACACGACGAGGACACCTATGGACGCCCCATCGTGCAGAAGGGGCAAGGCCGCCACGGCGGCGTAGTGTTGTCGGATGGCGGCATCGCGCCACGGAACCATGGTCGGATCGGTAGCAATGTGGCACGCGACGACCGGCTGCCGAGTGCGGATACAGACACCAGTCGGCCCACGTCCTCGCTCCGTGTCGGCCCAGGTGATTTGCGCCGCGTCCACGTAGCCCGCGTCGATCCCCGCGCGCGCCACAGGCCGAACGGTCTTGGCCTCGTCCTGCTCAGCGAAGCCGACCCAGGCCATGCGATATCCGCCCTGCTCCACCAGGATCTGGCACACCTGGCCTAGGAACTTATCTTCCCGAGTGGCCCGCACCAGCGCTCGACTGCATTCGGTACGAGCGTGAAGTGCGCGGTTAAGGCGGCGGAGTTCCGCTGCGATCCGACGCGGATTGTCACCGACCTCCATCATGTCGGCGGCCTGTGGAGCCTGCGCGTCGCCGAGGGGCAGCGCAGACAAGTTTGCAATCCGCTGCCGCAATTCGACAAGCTCGGCCAGCAGTTGTGACTTCGATTTGTCCTGGTCGTTCATGACGAAGCCGTTCTGTTGCCTCTCCGCAGGGCAAAGACTGTGGTCATCGCGGCAATCGAGCTGGAACAACGACGGTACTGAAAAACTGGCTATGCGTGACCGCCCATCAGTCATGCTCCGGACGACATGTTCGGAACACGTTATGGCTCAATCTGCGACTTCCGTGCGGCAACGTTCCTCCTGGCGAACCATCGGACTGTTAGGATTCCTCAAAGGTCATTCATTTTCGCAGCGTCCATTGGAGCACGTCCGAAGGCTGTTCGGCAATCGTGAAAACAGCAAAAACAACACGACGAACCGACACTGGAATTGGGTGATTCGCCTGTGTCGGCCGGGGGTATGCAGGATATGCTCCTCAGACTCCTCACCTCTTTTTGCGATGTTCAGGTGGCGTTGCAATGGCCACGGATCGGGTGGCAGTTCAGTCGCTGGTGAGCAGGTGCAACGCCTCATCGCCCTGTTGGCGGAACGGACTCGGTAGACTGCCGAAGTTGCGGCACGAAGCGAGCAACGCCTTCAAAAACAGCCCTCCCGATGTTGATTTGAGAGGGCTGTGCTTGCTTCCGGAAGTCGGCAACTGAGATTGGATCGCCACTTCATCGCCTGCAGAGCGAGTGGCCCATCTCCGCAGCCGCGTCGCTGCCCGTGGGAAAGAGGAATACGATCCCACCAACAACTCGCCGAAATTGGGTGCTCGGTATTGCTCGGGTTTGCTCGGGATTCCCGAGCATACTGAGCAGAGGAGGTTACCGAGGACTCGAGGTACCTCTCGATTTCGTACGTCTTGGCCAGAGCAGTTCTCTGCTCGGCAACATCTCCCACACGGTGGCCCGCCAGTCCGCCCGTGTGAAAATGCGCATCCGGATTCCACAGATTCCGACGATCGCTTCCTGGCCCATCCTGCCCGGCCTCTCCCGGTCAACATGCTGCCGTTAACCACGCGCCCCGTTTTCTTCGAGAAACTGCCCACCTGGTGAACAGCCCCGTTTGCAAACGGAGTAGGTAAGAAATAGAGGAGC
>CAIPEB010000674.1 GCA_903863885.1 uncultured Planctomycetaceae bacterium
AGGGCAGTCGCCACGAGCAGTTCGACCAGCGTCATGCCGCGAGTTCGTTTCTGCATCATTGACTCACTTCGCTGATAAGCATGTCTCGGAACGCCGACCACACATTACAGTTGTTCCAGAACAACCGTCGGCCGGTGACCGGGCCGTTCACTCAATTACCCGCCTCACCACCACCGCACGATCGACGTTATGGTTCTTGCCTGCTTCAAAGGCCACTGGAATCGAACGATCGAAAATATAAAACGCCCGGTGTCGCCTGATCGAACCGGTGTCCGCCCCGATCTCCTGCCCGATCTGCCCGTTCGATGCGTCGTACTCAAAGTATCCTACAGTGATCCAGACCGCGTAAACGTTTGATCGAGTCGTCACCAGATTCGGCAAACGCATCAGCGGACTGAGCGCAAAGTACGGATTGCGGCTGCTATCCTCGGTTGGCAGACTGAATTGCCCCAGTCCACTTGCCGCAAACCGGGTCGATTGGTTCGTATACGGTGGTGCGGCATCCGGCTTGATTTCGCTGCTTCGTAGCAGCGTGCATTCGACGTTGGGCCGTTCCATGTAGTATTTATTAATATCGTCGTCCGAAAGCAGCGGTGCGTTACCGGACGCAGAGGCTTGAGCCGAAATGACGCTCTTCAACTGGGCGAGCGATTCCTGCGTGAACGGCACAAGCCCGCCGGCATCCGCACTTCGCAGCGGATTTGCAAAAAACGTCGGAAGGTCGTTTGTGTCCATCATCGTCGCTCCACCGGTCCCGAGCCGACTCTGGATCAAGTCGCTCATCGTCGCCGTTTCCGCGGCGCCGGCGGTGACGTTTAGGTTCCCCTGGATCGCTTTCCAAATGCGGCTGTCGTACAGCGTGTTCAGGTTGATCTTGCCCGGATCGCGGAAGTTCGACAACCGATTGAAAGGCGGATGAAAAAACTCGGTGCCATTGGTCCCTGTTGCCGTGACTTGTGCAAACATCGCCGGGTCGAGCCAAGTTTCCGTACCGACGAACCTCGACGGGACCTGCAACAGGTCGAAGACCTTGTACAGATCCGCGCCCCACTCCGTTGGCCCCGACGGATTGGCGTAACTGGTCCCGAGAATCGGCAGCAAGTGGCCGAACCGGACCGGAGTCGTATCCGGCTTCACTGCGGGATTGTAAAAATTCGCCACCGGTCCGAGATTGAAGGACGACAGCAACTTGCCCGACCGTTCGCGCGGCACAAGCATCAATTCGAAAGGTGAAACGAAGGGCCGGTTAAGCCACGTCAGCCACGGGAACGGCTTTCCTCCTGTATTCGTATTCGGCCCGCCGACGTATTCCGCGAGCGGCGTATTCGTCCGGTGATCATTCGGGACACGATACGGTGCTAGTGCCGCGTTCGAACCATCATCCAATACAAACCGGTCACGGCGATCCACAGTTCCGTCACCGTTTGTATCGACCCGTGCATTGTAGGGCTCGTTCAGGTATCCAAGCGTATGCCGAAGTACGAGTGTGAAATAATGATCCGGTATATCACTCGTAAGACCATCAAGCTCACTAGTTGTGTTGACGATTGTCGACCACAGTTCACGCGGATTTGGCACGACAGTATCGTCGCCGCGTTCGCAAGTGTCGAATTCAAACGTCGGTTCCGAAGTCGGTGGGCGCACCCCCTCGAACACGTACAACGGCACCGGCATCGAATCGACCGTGCGATACGGATTGGTAATCGCATCGTACGGAAGAACCGGATTAGCCAGACGCTGCAGATAGACTCGACGATAGTTGATGTTGGAAACCAACTCGGGCGGATCCAGACCTGGGTTTTTCGGCGGAACATACTCGCCTTCGCGAGTATCATCTCCGGCCGTCGCGGGAACCCATCCCTCGTCTGTATACGTATCCTCCGAAATCTCCAGGTTCGGAACCCGGACCCCGATCGGAGGTTGCTCATCGGCGACGTAACCTGCCGGAGGAGATGCAAGAATTGGGTGCGGGAGCAGTTCGGGAAAGGTCGTTTCCTCATTGTCTTCGACGTAGACTCGCCCCAGGTCGGGATCGCAGGACGTCATCCCGTTGTTGAACCCGTCACGCAGCGCAATGCGCCGAGTGTCGGCCTTCATCAGGTCCACACCTTCGGCCGCGAGCTTGTTACGCCCGAGGTTGCACACCCCTGCCATATAGTTGGTGCTCGGATCGGCCGGATCCGGCAGCGAGATGAAATCCCGCTGAGTTCCGATCACTGCGTAACGTCCTGGCTTGATCCGCAGCGACGTTGCACCACTTGTCGCTGGACCGTAGACCGCATGGTACGCCGGCTTACCGGCGGGCGACAATTCCGGACCTCCGGCAGTGAAATAGATCACACGCCGATCCTCGGCCTTGGCCGGTGCCGTAACGGGAGGATACTCATTCGGATAGAACTTATCCGCATCCGTCAGCGGCTGGTTTGTGTCCGCATCGACAATAATCTCTGTGACGAGCAATCGCCACACAGGCGATCCGGCGACAATCGGCGCGCCACTCAATTTGTTCAGCACGACTCCATCGGTCCACTCGAACGCCGAATTGGATGTGTTGTACACCGAATAGAATTCCGCCGGCTTGCGTGTCTCGCTCGAAGTCCAAGGGTTGTATAACTCGACAAAGAACCCTCCGCGCGGACGCAGTCTCTGTACCGGTTGCGGCGGAGTAGCCGAATTCATCGTCGTTCGTTTGTCGTGGATCGCGAGAGTTTCGGTGAGCAGCAACTCCGGCCTCTCGGTGCCCCACACCACCCGGCGACGCGATGCGTACGCGGGATTCGTCGGGTCGTCGTCTTCGCTGGGTGCCGCGGCAGTACCCAGAATCCCATCGACGCACCACAGACAATCGTCGGAACCGGGGGAGAGCGCTTCGCCCGGATCGTCCGACCCGTTCGCTCCATCATCGTCAACATTCTTGACTCCCCACGCACCGTCCGGTCCCGGGTGAGGAGTGAAAGGGGTAACGTCATATTCAAACGGCGTCATGATCGAATCCGCATCGCGGAAATCGACGGCGTTCACTGCCCACTGGGCGATTATCCGGGCATCCTCTTCAACTTCGTTGTTAGTGACTGTGTCGTAGCTGAAATGAAAACCTGCCGGTTTCAGCGCCATCATCAGCACATACAGATTCCGTGCATAGTGCTGGCGGGCGAGAAACTCGTCGCGATCCCGATTGTTGTTGTTCGAGTCGCTTGTGATGCGACTGTCGTTGTCGAGATTCGTGGGAATCGTCGGCAGCCAAATCGCTTCGTTGATGAAATTGCCCGACGGATTGAGACCTCCCGATTCGCTCGTCAACCACGGTGGCGGAAACAGCAGACCACCCGAGGCGACTCGTCCGCCCAGATGCTGCCAGTGCTCGTCGACGATCAGATTCCCATTGTCATCCACGCCATTTCCGAACGGACGATTGACATCCATGCGGACATTCATCAGGAGTTCGGGAGCCAACAGACCGCGCGGAATACTGACATTCACGACGCTGCCCGAGGCGCCCAGGACCGTCGTAACTGCGGAAAGCTCGTAGCTGATTCGCGCATTGAAGACAGCCGGATTGGCCTGATAAACGGCCCCCATGGCCTGCGCTACCCGAAAACAGACCAGTTCGGCGGCCGTTCTCGGAGGATTCCCCAACCAGTCCCGCGGCCGGACGATGTTGGGAACAGGCAGATCATAGCTATCTGTCGTGATCGCCTGCCTGTTGAATTCGCGTTCAGGCGGACCGAGGATCCCGGTGCCGGCGGCCGCATCGGTCACATTGACCAGACGTTGGGGCAGAAGTGAAACGTCGCGGTCATGTGCCCGCAGCACCCGTTCCAGTTCGCCGGCTGAAAAAGGCGTGTCCTTGCCGTTGACGTCATTCCCCTGATTCGACGACAGGTCGACTTCGTACGGGTTGTCGGCGCGAACATCCAGACGGGCGCCGTTAATCGTTGTGAAGTTCGGTTGTCCGACATAGTCGAGGCCAACCTGTCCTTCCGCCGTCAGATCGGGAGGACTCTGGTAGGATGTGTTGTAGGCCGTATTGAAGTAGTTCGGCGGGTAGTCGAAGTACTTGATCCTCGTTAAGTCATCGAGCACGAGCGGACCGTTGCCCGGGCGCTGATCGAGTCCATACCGCCCCGTATAAGCTCCGACTCCCGTCAAGATATTCGCGGCGGCGGTGCCCGTGGACAGCACGGCCCGGAGATCGATCTCCGGCGGACCGTAACCCATGCCCTTGGGCATATTGGCCAGCGCGGTAGCCCACGGGGTCCCCGAAGGCAGCACCAATTTGGACGGCTCAAGACTCCCCAGGTTGCCGAAATGAGCAAACGTCCCGTGCGCGTTGACGTTCAACCTGTTGTCGAGATCGAGGCAGAGCAGAGCGACAAGCGGTTTGGCAAGTCGGCCGTCGCGATCGGCAATCGCCGAGAGCCCCGGATCGATCCAGATGCTGTCGGGAATTCCGTCGTTGTCGTTATCGACATCCCAGAGGCCCTTGCCAAAGGGATTGAAAGCCGGATTGCTCCCGGTGAAATTCGGGTTGGAGTCGGAACTCGGCCGCATCATGATGCGCGATTTGATATAGGCGATCCTCATCCTTGTCGGCAGCGGAATCGATGCGAAACTCGGCGAAAGAGGATTGAGGAAGATCGGCTCGTCAGCCGCCGGCACACCTGATAGGAATGTCTTGCTTATGTACTTGAACCAGAAATCCACGAGTGCGGTGCGGTGGAATGAGGGTTCAACAAACGTTGGCGTGGTCAGGTTCGTGTCATTGAACACGATTGCAGCCAACGCCATGTTCTGGAAGTCAACTGCGTCGTAGCTCTCGTTCATCCCCTCGCTGGCGATGTCAACCTTGGTACCGGTGCTCGTGTATCCTACTGGCGTCGCTTCTCCCTGCCGATTAGGGAACAAACACGACCATCCGTCATCGCTTCCGGGCCACAACCACTGGGTATCAGGGTTCGTGCCGCTGCCCGGCTTTATTCCAGCGGATTGATCCAGTCCGTAGTCGCGCAGGTCCGACTTGCCGGTTTCCGGGTTATAACCCAAGCCTTTTCCGGCGAAAGCCTGCCCGTTGATCACGATCTGATCGTTGACTGCGGGAATCGGACTGCCGGTTACCGTTCCCGCAGGAAGGAACGTGCGAACAAACGCCTGAATCGGCGGACCGCTCGAGTACGAATAGCCGACGATGCGCATGCTGCGGCCTTTCGCCGTTCCGGAAACCGGGGTAAGCACGCACCCGTTGTAGTAACCGCTGATCGTCGAGATCGAGGCAAACGGCGTAATTTCAAATTGTAGGAATTGCCCGCCCGTTGCAGCCAGCAGGGTCGGCGCATTGGCCTTGATCGTGGTCGAAACGCTGGCCCCGTACATGTCGCGCAGCAGACTGTGCCCACGCAACGCCGACCCCGGATCATTCGTGTCACGAAACAACTGGTACGCAACACCGTCCAGGGTCTTCCGCGGATCGTCCTTGAGCATCGTCGATTTTGCCGAGGACACGGCCGCACTTCGGTATTGGCCGGCGACGATGATGAACGTCACCATGAAGATGACCAGCAGCGCGAGCATGCTCAATATGATGAGGAGCACAAACGCTCGCCTTCGGCGAGGGCGTCGGCGTGCCGTCTTATGTATCGCAGTCATCCTTCCACCTCTCCGTACCCATCGATCGATACGGCCGTTTCGTCCGAAAAGACCTCGCCCCAATGATCCGTCGCCTGATTGGCCCGAAATTCCGGACTGACGCCGGAATCAGAAAAGGACTTGATTCGATTTCACCAGAACGAATGCAGAGATTCGCCTTCGA
>CAIPEB010000675.1 GCA_903863885.1 uncultured Planctomycetaceae bacterium
GCCGATTAGAGCGGTTATCCGGCCTTGCTAGCTAGGTCAGCTCCAAGCATGCTGAAGTCCATGAGACTTGTGTCGCGTGGCTTCTCTTCCACTTGCGTTTGGAGGTTCTGGATGACTCCGCTACGGCAACGCTTCATCGAAGACTTGCAACTCCGCAATCGGACGCCCAACACCATCGAGATTTACGTCCGACATGTGCGGGACTTTGCTGCCCACTTCGGCCGCTCTCCGGAGCACTTGAAACCTGAAGACATTCGCGCCTATCAGCTCCACCTACTGCAGCGGCCGGTCAGTTGGAGCGCCTTCAATCAATGCGTTTGCGCCCTACGCTTTCTCTACGGCACGACGCTCGGTCGTTCGGAAACGCTGGAGCGGCTGCGCTATGGCCGCCGCCCCAAGAAGATCCCCCGCGTGCTCGGCCGGGACGAAGTCCGGGAATTGCTCGCATGTCTTCCGCAGCGATCACAGCGGGTGCTGCTGACCACGATCTATGCCACCGGGTTGCGGATCTCGGAGGCCGTGGCCTTGAGCGTCGCGGACATCGACAGCCGCGAACTGACGATCTTGGTGGCTCGCGGCAAGGGGAACAAGCAACGTCTGGTTCCGCTCTCCCCCAAGCTGCTCGAGGAACTGCGGGCTTGGTGGCGGACGCATCGTCACCCGCAGTGGATCTTTCCGGGCCAACGGCCCGATCGGCGGATGACGGCGGACTCGGTGCAAAAGGCCTGTCAGCACGCGGCGGCCTGTGCGGGCTTGAAGCCCCGCGTCTCGCCCCACACGTTGCGTCACACGTTTGCCACGGAACTATTGGAAGCGGGCATCGACTTGCTGACGATCCAGAAGATTCTCGGCCACAGTTCGCTGCACACCACACTGCTATACACCCATGTGCGGCGGGACCATCTGCAAGCGGCGGGGCGCGCGGCCAACCAAGCTCTGAACCTGCTCCCGCTGGACCAGTTGCGCAAGTCACGCTAGGCGAGATCCTCCGCCGGTATGGCGGAGCTTTTTTCGAGCAGCAGGGTGCGCACCTCACGCCCCAGCAGCGTAAGACCCTGGCGAGCTTGGCTGCTTGCCACACGGCCGCCATGGGCGGGCATCTGCACGGCTGCACAACCTGCGGAACGACGACCCCAATGTACAATTCGTGCGGCGACCGGCACTGCCCGCAGTGCCAAGGCGGGCAGCGCGCGGCTTGGTTTGCGGCGCGACAGGCCGAGCTGTTGCCGGTCGAGTACTTTCATGTCGTCTTTACGGTTCCCGACGAACTGACTCCGTTGGCGGCCGCTGACCCCCGGTGCTTCTACAACCTGTTGTTCCAGGCAGTGCGTGAAACGCTGCTCGATGTGGCCGCGACGCCGCGTCATCTGGGAGCTCGCATCGGCGGCCAGATGGTGCTTCACACGTGGGGACAAACGCTGCAATTGCATCCGCACGTGCATGTGATCCTGCCGGGTGGTGGTTTGACCGCTGACGGCCAGTGGAAAGCGTGTCCCCGGAATTTTTTCCTCCCCGTCAAGGTGCTCAGCCGCGTCTTTCGCGGTAAGCTCTTGGCGCTGTTGCGCCAAAGACACGAGTCGGACGGGCTGCAATGGACCGGCGGGCTGAGTCACCTCGCGCGGCCGGGGGCGCTGGTCGCGTTTTTCCAGCCGTTATATAAGAAGGAATGGAACGTCTACGCCAAGCCGCCCACCGGCAGTGCCGAGCAGGTGCTGAAGTACCTCGCGCGCTACACACACCGCGTGGCGATCAGCAACCGCCGCATCGAATCGCTCAACGCCGATGGTCGAGTGACCTTCACGTACAAAGACTACGCTCAGGGGAATCGCGTACAGCGGATGACGTTGCCGGCCGACGAGTTCCTGCGGCGTTTCTCCCAGCACGTGTTACCGCGAGGGTTCGTGCGGCTACGCGGCTTTGGGCTGCTGGCCAATTGCGCTCGCGAGCGGAACCTGGCCCGTTGCCGTGAGGCGCTGGGAGTCGGGCGGGTCGCTGCTGATTCCGCAGCCCTCGCAGGAGAACTGCCTGCGGAACCGGACGATGCCACCACCCCTGCGTCGGAGTCGCAACTGCGCTGCCGGCACTGCGGGCAAGCTACGCTACGGCCGATATCCAATCTGCCCCGTCCCACCGTCCCCGAGTTGATCGCCCGCACCTATTCCCTCGTGCCGCTGGACAGTTCGTAATGTGCCGCCCCCCCTGGTCACCACTCGCCGCCGCGTCTAGACGTCGTTCTGGGCAACGACCTGCGTGGGCGGAGCGTCTACGGAGCCGAGCACCGAACATACAATCCGGACAACCCTGCTCACGGGACCCCGCGTTCGGGATCGCGACCCGCGTGACATCCCGCGTCCGCTCCCGCAGGGGTCGCACAACTCGCGTGCCCCCCCGGAAACGCTTGCGGCGTTCTTCGCGAGCCGCATACAATCGAGCTCCGACGAAGCGTCCGCACTGAAACAACGTCCATAGCGCTCCGCGGTTCAGTTCAACTTAGTTCTATGCCGTCGGCTGCCGATGCCTCTCCCGCGATGGATAGTACTACCTCGGCAGCCGACGGCATAGAACCTTTTACGTTCGGCTTCCAGCCCCGGTTTATCCGATCCTCATGAAGAACTTCACCTGGTTTGCTGTAAAGGTCACGGTTGTCCAAGCGGTGACCTACATAGTTGCGGGTATGATTGCATATCCGCTTTTCACCCGGCAGTTTTTTGAAGGTTCAAGTCCTTTGCTCGCGCCGCTGATGCGACTGCCAAACGATCCGGAACTCTGGGGACACGTAATAAAGTGGATGCTTCCGGCCCAGATACTGCGTGGCGTTCTCATTGCCGGGGCCCTTTATCCTTTCTTGAGTTGTCTTCAGTCGTGGTCGTTCACAAAACGGTTTCTCGGCCTCGCGTCGCTTTACATCGTCATCGGTCAGTGGAGCAGTCCAGTCGCCGGGGCGAGCACCGTCGAGGGGTGGTTGATTCTGCGACCGGAGTACACGACTCCGCACGTTGTGTTGAGCGTTATTCCCGAGGGCCTGATCCAGGGATTGGGCTTTGGAGCTTGGCTTGCTCGTTGGTTGGCTCCCAAAGGTTCGCCGAACAAGCCGAACCAGGCGCTGCACGCAACGGGCGATACGTCGTGCAGTTGAACGGTCTCTTGAAAGCAGAACACTGTCGCTGCAGTTCACGTCCCGCCCCGACGGCTGTCTGGCAAATCGCGGGTAGCGGGGAAAGATTTAACTCCATCGCGATCAATCGGAACTGCTAAAATTTCCCTCCCTAGTTTGGGGGAAGTCGTTTCCGTTTGGAGGTCCGAATGGAACAAGAAGTCGCTAAGTGGCATATCCGCAATCTCTTACGGATTTGAGCTAAGAGCTCACGCTCAGTTCGATTGGCTCACAGCGCTCGGGCGGTCAGCTTAATACTTAAAGCAAAAAGCTTGTTCGCCGTCTACAAAGCAACTAGTCTCGAGGCGCACGACCTGCGCAGACCGCATTTTCGGTCCGCTGAGTGCATTTTTCTGAAGATGCGCCTCTCTTCCTCGATGTGGATGGCACGGCAAATGGCTCGGAAACTCGCTAATCGTCTTCGTCGGTGGCGTCCCCGCGTACGACGCACCTCAGCGCAGGTACTGGAGCACAGAAGTCTACTGTTCGAATCGCTGGAAGACCGGCGGTTGCTGGCAACTGACGCGTTGACTTTTCAGTTGGACCCGAATCTGGGTGCAACGGCCTACATTCCGGGGACTGGGCTGCAAGGCAGCGAGTCGGTTGTCGTCTCCGCAGCAAAAGGCAGCGGACCGACCAGCGGCGACGGGAGCGGGAGTTCGTCCGTCAGCGTGGGCGGTGCGAAGAACGGGCTCAGCGACGCGCAGCGCGCCGCGATCGAACAGGTGGTCCGTGATTCGACAGACAAGATCTGGTTCGAAAACAACGTGGGGCAGTTCCCGGAAGGTGTGCAGTACGGATTTCGCACAACGTTCGGATCCATGCTGGTCTACGAGGACCATCTGAGACTTATTTCCCGGCAGAGCGACGAGGCCACCCAGACCGACGGCCAGCAGATCGTTGATCTGCGGTTCGCGGGCTCGCACGCAAGCTGGCACGTTGAGCCGGGCGAAAATATGGGAGTCATCGGCTCGTATCAACAGGCGGACGGTGCGTCGCTCCGACCGGATATCTTCGACGAACTGACGCTGCGCAATGTGTATGACGGAGTGGATCTGCGGTTATATTCCGCGGAACGAGGCATTCTGGAATTCGACTGGATTGTGGCCCGCGCCCAGGACTACGGACAAATCCGCATCGTGGCCGACGGGCAGGACGGGATCGTGTTTCACGACGACGGCTCGGCGACACTGGATCTGCGATTCCAGGATCTGACGATGCGCATTCCGGAATCCTATCAGGTCATCGAGGGCGTGAAGCATCCGATCGAAGCCCGGATGGTGGCGGGCGAAACGGCCGGCGAGATCCGCTATGCGCTCACAGGCGATCTGGTACCCGATCAGCCGTTGGTCATTGATCCGAACATGGCCTGGAGTACGTTCTTTGATCTGAACTCCACCTCGACGAACTTCGACGCCTACCTGTACGCAATTGCCGCCAACTCCAACGGTGTCTACGCCCTTGGCTGGGCGCGGGAAACGATCACGAACGCGACGTTCGGGCCGGGCGGCAACAACTACATGCAGGTCAACGCCGGTTTCACGCAGGGCACCGCCGCGAATCAAGCGTATATCTACCGTCTGGATAGTACGGGCACGAACATCACGGCTTGGACCAGCACCGGGATCACCGTGAGCACGTCCAGCACCACGACCAATCAGTCGCTGATCAACATGGCGTCGGACCTGCATTTGCTCCCGGACGGTCGCGTGCTCGCCGGGTTCACGGGAGGACGCCTTCAGATCTACTCGGCGAATCTTGCCGCTCAGCAGTATTCCAATATCCCTGTGTCGCTCGGCGCAAACGGTGCCCTGAACGGCATCGCGGTCGTCAGCAACGACGTCTTCTATATTTCCGGCCGGACGAACTCCCCGCTGTCCGGCGCCGGGAGCACCGGCCCGGACGCGACCACTTCAGGCTACGAAGGATTCATCATCCGTTTATCGGGGGCGAGCACTGCCAGCGGAACGGCGGGGCTCACCGCGGACTGGTTCACCTATGTCGGCGGCAGCGGCGACGAGTGGTCGACGGTCGTCGAAGCAACCCCCGACGGTTCAAAGATCGTCTTCGCCACGTCGACGACCGTGGGCACAGATTATCCCGCGCTGGTTAACGCCGTGGACAGCACGATCGCCGGGACGACGGAGTTGCTCGTCGGCGTCCTGCCCGATCAGGCCACAGCGCCAACCGATTTCGACGTCTTTTCCTACCTGGGCGGATCGGCGAGTGAAGGGACAGCCAACGCCAGCGCTATCGCCCAGGTCATCGCCAGCAACACGTATTTCTGGGTAGGCGGCACGACCAACTCGACAGACCTGCCGGGCACCGCCGGCGGCGCCCAAAGTACTTTTGGCGGCGGAACCTCGGATATCTTCCTGTCGCGCATCCCGTTAAACGGCAGCGCAAGCGCGGGCTTCCGAAGCACCTACGCCGGCGGTTCGGGCCAGGACCGGATCGGCGGCATCGCGTACGATTCGCGTGCAGACCGAGTCCTCTTTTTCAGCACCACGACTGGCTCGTTCCCAACTCAAGATACGACCCCCCCCCAGTTTGTTTTATGACGGCGCCTTTGCTGGCGGCCCCTACGACATCGTCGTCGGAACCTACTCCAGCAACCTGGCGACCAAGCAGTTTGCCTCCTACATCGGCGGCAGCCAGAACGACTACATGGGGGCGACCGGGGTATTGATCGGTGACGGGCACCTCTACTACAGCGAAGAGACGGGGTTGACCTACGTCGGCACCTCGATTCACTCGACGGAAGCGACACTCAGCCCGGGCGTGCTGACGGGAGTGCCCGGCAAGGACAAAACGACAGACGGCACAAGCAACGACCGACACTTCCTGCTGTCCTTTAACGCCAATACTCTCGATTTCGGCGATGCCCCCGCCGGTTATGAAGGCGGCGATGCCGCACGCGAGAACCTCTCCGAACTGCTCCGCATCGGTGCTACCATCGACGCCGAAGGCGCTCCGTTCAGCAACGTCAATGCCAATGGCGACGACTTGAACAACTCCGGGGCGACCGACGATGAAGACGGCGTGGCCACCCTCCCTCAACTGACGTTAGTATCGACAGCCTATTCGGTTTCCGTTTCGGTCCTCAACAACACGGGAGCCACGCAGACGCTTCGAGGCTGGATCGACTTCAACCGCGACGGCGCCTTCCAGGCCGGCGAAAGCACTGCGGTCTCGGTCCCAACCAGTGCCTCCCAGCAACTCGTTGTGCTGAACTGGGCCGGGTTAACGGGGTTGGTCGCGGGCCAGAGCTACATGCGACTTCGCCTCAGCAACGCCACCCTCGCAGACAATGGGGGCACTCCGGCAGTGGACGAGCGCGCACTCGGCATTGGCGACCTGGGCGAAATCGAGGACCATGCAATTCCGATCGACGCCAGTGCGGACCTGTCACTGGGCAAGACGGTGACGCTGGTGACGGATGCCGACGGGAGCGGCAATATAACGCCCGGCGACACCGTGCTGTTCACGGTCACCGTGGCCAACAGCGGTCCCAGCAACGCCACAGGAGTAGGCGTCGGTGATGTGCTGCCCAGCGGTTACAGCAGCCCGAACACCATCAGCAACGGCGGCGCCTTCGCAGGCGGCATCGTGTCCTGGAGCGGCCTGAGCATTGCCAGCGGGGACAGCCTGCCGCTCACCTTCCGAGCCACCGTCAACGCCTCCGGCACCTATACCAACGTGGCGGAAGTTACAGCCAGCGACCAGTTCGATCCCGATTCGCAACCCGATGCGACGCCGGACACCGATCCGCCCACCCAGGACGACGAAGCCACCATCACGCCCACGGTCAATCCGGTCGCCGAACTGTCGCTCGCCAAGAGCGTCACGCTGTTCACAGACACCGACGGCAGCGGCAACATCACGTCGGGGGACGTCGTGCTGTTCACCGTCACCGTGACCAACAGCGGTCCCAACGACGCCACCGGCGTGGGTGTGGGCGACGTACTGCCCAGCGGCTACAGCAGCCCGACGAACATCAGCAACGGCGGCGGGTTCGCAGGAGGCATCGTATCCTGGACCGGCCTGAGTATCGCCAGCGGAAACAGCCTGCCGCTCTCCTTCCGAGCCACCGTCAACGCCACCGGCACCTATACCAACGTGGCGGAAGTCACCGACAGTGACCAGTTCGATCCCGATTCGCAGCCCGATCCCACACCGGACAGCGATCCGCCCACCGAAGACGACGAAGCCACCACCACGCCCACGGTCTACCCGAAGGCGGATCTGTCGCTCGCCAAGAACGTCACGCTGGTGACAGATGCCGACGGCAGCGGCAATATCACACCCGGGGACACCGTGCTGTTCTCGGTCACCGTGACCAACAGCGGTCCCAACGACGCCACCGGAGTCGGCGTCGGCGATGTGCTGCCCAGCGGCTACAGCA
>CAIPEB010000676.1 GCA_903863885.1 uncultured Planctomycetaceae bacterium
GTGCAAGTTGCCGCGTGCCGAAGTTGGCACGACCAACCCTACACCCGAAAACTGAGCCGCGCCGACTGCGCCAAGCATGGCAGTCGTGTACGCTTACTCTTATGCAGGAATCGTACTCGTGAGGACCTTTCAGCTCCTCAACCGCAGACAGCAAGATTCCCAGTTCAGAGCTTTCAACGTCCAGGCGGATTATCAGTATTCGGCAGCGGACAGGCTCGGCCAATTTCGGGGCTGAAGGCGTTACCAGAAGGTACCCCATTCTGAGGTACAACTGCGCGAAACCGAATAACGTGATTTCTGATCCGGTATTGCGGTCGCGTCCCGCAATACAGTCCGCTTCTGCAAACAGTGCTCGAGCCTCGGGAGATACCATCAAAGTTTGACCGTCGCAGACAATGTGATCCCGGAATTCGATACATTTCGGCCAGCCATCCTGGTAGTTTTCGTCGTCTGAGCCGACGTTGCCATCGAACTCGACTTCGCTATCCGCATAGTCGTGTCGGCCTTTGATGATCGTGACCATGTTGAGCAGGGTCTGCATCGCCAGGGGATTCGTCGTGTCGACGATGATCCGCACAACCCGCACCCATTGCTTCGGGACGCGTTTTGGCAAACCCGACTGAGTTCGACGAGTCGCACATTCTCCGCAGTAGACGACGAAGTTGCGACCGGATTTCGAGTCAACTCCCAGAATCAGTGCGGCACCCTCCAGTGCAGTCGTTACGCCTGGGGCATACGAGAAATAGCCGTTTTCATATTGGTAGTACGAAAGAATCCGCAGTGGCCGCCTTGGATAATAGTAACGATTCAAATTCGAGCTCCTTAAATACAGGAGAGTCTGTTTTTGGAGACGAACGGTCAGATAACGCCTCTGGGAGGCACGCACTTGCTGGCCGCTCGCGAAAAGCACTCAACCTCCGAGGTTCAGTGCCCGAACCACTCAGATCGTTCAATGAATTCCGAGTGTTCGCCGAATGCGAACAAGTCGGCAGAGAATTCCTTGACTTGGACTCAAAACGACTTGAATGCAGCATCACGACGATGCCGCTGAATGCAATCCTACTCAGTCAGGGTCGGTGGCGATGTCGAGTTTCCACTCGCCCCCCCCCTGACACCATCGAACTCACAATCTTGCATTCGTACCGCCGAGCGTGGCGGACGTCGTTTAACTCATTTGTGGAGTCGAATCGGCACAGAAAATACTAATCTGTGCCTGTCATCCACAAGCAATCCGGTTTTCACCGGTAATCATCCCAAAACACAACCAGCTATTGCTGGCATTTGATCCAAAGTCATCTCGGCATTCACCGAGAACTTCATCTGGCCAGTCATGCTGGCATTAAATTCTTAACTTTGTCATTTGTGTGTGCTGCCGAATTCCGGCAAGCGTCACTAGGAATCACGTCGGCGTCCAACCGCGTGGGGCTGAGAGCGTTTGCACCTTTTTGTTGTTGACACGACGGCAACCATGACTTCGCAGGTATGCCGTGAACGATAAAAATACACATTTCGCCAGGCGACGTCAATGCGCCAGGGATTCACGCAACAGAGAATTTACACTCCCTCCCCTCTCCATTGGGGCGGCCCTGCCGTCGGCATTGCGTCCGAATGCGACAGCCTCCATTTGCGTCAGTGCGACCGACGCGACAGCAACTGTCCTCTCCACGCTCGATGACGCAGCGATGCCGTCGAATCACGGCTTCCGACTGTGGCAGAGCACCGGTGCCGCTCGGTTCAGTCACTGGCAGTGGACGCGGAGCATTGTGATCCCGGATTCGCCATGGGAATGAGCCCGTACTGTTGCCCCAGCCACAGTATCGCCTCGTCCAACGCGGCTTGCGGGTCTGCGGCGTAATGCGACTCGGCAATGTCTCGCTTGGACAATCCGAGGAATAGACGTTCCAGGCCACGAAACCTCCCGTTCGATTTGATTCTCGTGGCGGACGTCTTCTTGAGGGACTTGAGCGTCTTCCGGATTTTGACTTTCGCTGTCAGTCGCTGAAATGCAGTCCGGATGTTGTCGATCTTTCGAATTGTCCCGTCGGTCGAAACCTCGGCTTGCCACAGTGGCCCGCCTCGTTCATTCAGAAGCACGAATTCAGAGTCCGTCGATGCCCGCTCCAGGGACAACAAATGGGACGTGCGAGGCCAAAGCTGATAGCTGACCGTGGGAACCCCTTTCTTCCTGCGGGTCTTCGACCGTTTCCTCACAATCCGCGATTCCGCCCAGAGCACTTCAGACTGCTTCAAGTCGGCGATATCCTTTTGGGTCATGCCGCAATTCAACATCAGCAGAAGGTACAGTTCCGTTCGTTGCGAAGCAGCGGAAATAAGGGCGGCAATCTCCTCGTTCGTGTAGGTTACAATTCTTGGGCTCGGCGTTTCAAACCTCAGCGACACGTCATCAATGTTGCGTGGCAAGGTGGGAATGGCCTCGATATTCCAGAGCCACCGCGTGAATTGCCTCACCGAGTCGAACGCGTCTTTTGGTGCATGAGTATGTTTGCTTTTCTGCAATTCCACGAAGTAGCTGCTCAAAGTCCTGCCGTTGATGTCGGTAACGGGAGTCTCCTCACCCAACCACGCAGAAAATGCGGTCAAGTGTTGGTGAAGCGAAGCGTAGCGACCGGCACTGACGGAATTCAGTTTGGTTTCGAGGAACGAACCCACGTGCGTCCGAACAGAATGATCACTCCGTCCGGCGATCGTCTCACGCAGGACGTCAATTCGATCGTTCCAGATAAGCCTCTCAGTTTCGATCGAATCGACCGGGAGTATTCCCGAATTCGGGAGCAGCACACTTTCCGCCCCTTGCACCGTGATAGCATCCACGGCGGCACTCGGAGGAGCGTGCTCTTCCTTGTCGATGGTTTCCAGCATTCGGGTGACTTCCGCCAAGCTTCGATCCCAGTTGGGCATCCTGCTGGTGAAGTCCAGAAAACCGTCCAACGTATCCGCTTTGGCGAGTGGTTTGGGACGTGGCGAATCCAACGACCTCTTGAGGACCTCTATTTTCGCAACAGCCGCAGCCGCCATGCTTCCGTCATTGTTCTTGCGGCACCAAGCGAGGACCAGGTCCCACTTGCGAATTGCTCGCTCATACTCTTCTTGGTGCGGCTTGGGACTGAACGCATCGATCTCCTGCTTCCTGCGTTCCCATGCCGCAAGAGCTGCCGCGTAGGAGTCCATATCGGATTTCCCGCGGCCACCCGGGAACGAGTAGATCTTGCCTTTGTATTTCTTTCGCCAGCGTCCTGCCCTGCCGCCGAATCCCGGCAGCCAAGTGAGTTTGAGATTTCGCGGCATGGCTTGAGAACGAGCAAGTTTGGAGATACCTTTTGGAGATACCTTTTTATCAGCAAACGGGAGAAAAAGGTATCTCGCAACTTCGAAAAACAGCCATTTTCTCGATGTTTTTTGATAGAGCGCCACGTTGACATCGTGGAGGTCGTTAGTTCGAATCTAATACCGCCCACTACCCGCAAGTCACACACAGACAAGGAGTTGCGAGCTTCAGCCCGCAGCTCCTTTTTGTTTTGGAGATACCTTTGGA
>CAIPEB010000677.1 GCA_903863885.1 uncultured Planctomycetaceae bacterium
AAGTCCGCGTGCGTCGTAGTCATCCCGCTGACGAAGCCGTTGTTCTGCGTCTCGTAGCGGGAGCGAGTTACCAGCTTTTCGCGGACGGCCTTCGAGTTCGCGGAATCCGCATCGTAGGCGTCGGCCCCGGCCCAATGGTTCGCGTTCCAGGATCCGGAGTTCGCCAGATCATAGCCGGCTTTCACTTGCACCGTCTCGACGCGCATCGTCCCCGCGGCCGGCTTCGGCTTGCGTCGGAACAGCGATCGGACGGCGGTGGCAACGCTCATCACCCGGACCCCGGTGGTTTCATGGACAGGAACCGGAGCCCAAACTGCGGGCTTGTGGAAGCCGCCGTGTTGGCCTTGACGTAGCGGTCGGCCTCGATCAGTTGCGAGATATCCTTTGACGTGACGGTGTCACCGCCGACGGTCGCGGATGCCGGCCCTTTGGCGTTGGTGTCGATGGCTTCAATGATCGTTGCGGGCGTGGTCATGCCGGAAAGATACCGGCTGTAGATAGCCCGTCAACAGCAGTAATGGCTAGAGTTACACGGGTGTACTGATTCAGTATTCGGTGGTTGTTTTGTGGTGCCCGCAGTTCCGACAGACGCGGTATCTGCGGATGATCCCCTCATCGCGTCTGGTGCTTGCGACCCTCCAGTCCCGGCACCCGCAAGCCGGGCACGCGATGCCGCGCCGGGCCGCCGCTTCAAGCCGCATCGTCTCCTGTGCCATGTCCGCCAACGTGCGAACTTCCTTCGGCGCGTCACCCATCATCGGCCCCCCATCGCGGACAGCGGCACGCAAGCCATCGGCTGCCTGATTGCCGGCGCGGGGGCCTCGCCTTCCTGCCGCCGAATGATCTCCAGCCGAACGCCCATCACGCTTGCCGCCACGTCGGCCAGTTCCTGCGCGTCCTGCCAGTGATCCTTGTCTCCATTCATCCCCGGCCGCTCGCCCCAAATCCGCTGCGTGTGCCCGTGGATCATTTCGTCCCGGTAGCAGTTCGCGCAAAGGTGGTAGCTCACCTGTGCGTGGTCGCGTACCCGCTGGCGGTCTCGCTCACCGAACGCTCCCCAGATGAACCGGCAACCGGGCTTGTCGATCGGCGTCAACCAGCGTTGGATACCCCAGTCCTTCCATGCCCCAGCGTTGTGCTGGTATAGGAACACCTGGTCCTTCCGCTGACGAGAACGGCACCAGTTGTCGCCCGGCTTGTGGTCCCAGTCGCGCTTCTGAAAATTGGAGTACGGACCAGCCTTCCGGCCGCCCTCGTCCTTCGCTCCGTCGCCGCGGCCCTTGGCCGGCTGCACGTCCGGCTCCGGCCCGTTGATCGTCTGCACGATCTGGCCAGTCTCGCGGCACGCGGCATAGACCGCCTGCATGGTAAGTCCCCAGCCGCTATCGATCAGTGTCATGGAGATAGGCAGGATCTCGCCGTCCGGCTTCGTGTACGGATTTTCTCGCTTCTCGTTGACGAGGATTCGCAGGGCTGCGGCAATGCCGGCTTCCATGCCATCATCCGTCCCCACCGATGTACCACGCACGTCCTGCGTGCCGTAGTCGATCAAGTAGCTCGTGCCGTCCCGCCGCCACGCCATCACAACCCAGTGAATCTGGAACTTGCCAACGTCCGCCCCCATCGTCAACATGTAGGCGTCTGGCGGGATGACTCGCCGCGGGAAGCCGCTCACCTGGTGCTGAATCCGGTGCGGCGAGAGCCCATCGTCTCCAGCCATCGCAACGTCGGTTGGGTCGTTGTCGAACTCGGTCGAAGTCGATTCCTGCCCGATGCGAGCCACCCAGCCGTAATAGTGCTCGAGCGCCGACGCCTCGACCGTCCCGCCCTCCGGCCGCAGTCGATGGTCGTAGCGGTTCGGGTTGCTGACTTCGGCGCCGACATCCATCACGTCGCGATGCTGCAGGTAGAACTCGTGCGCGGCCCGTGGGATCGGTGGGTCTTTTTCGCTGGCGTCCGTGTTCGTCCAGCCATCTTTGCAGAGGTTGACGAACTCGTCCCACCGGGCGGCGTCGGCTGGCGGCTTGAGCAGGAAG
>CAIPEB010000678.1 GCA_903863885.1 uncultured Planctomycetaceae bacterium
AAACACGTTCATTGATCGCGGGTTCCTCTGCTGCGTTTCACGGGCTTTTCTTGCTGCCTGCCGGCCAGGCCCCACAGGCCGGTCGGTTGTCGACAAATCGCTTTCCTTTGCCTTCGAAGCGGGGAAGCGATCCGATCGGCACGTTGCGCACGGCGACTTTCAGGCCGAGGCGGATCATGATTTCCAGCGCGACGCGTTCGGGACGTTCCATTCGATCTTCGACTTCGATGGTGAGGGCATCCATCTCGCCGATCCGGTCGGCTGAGATCCGGTATTCGACGACCTCCGGGAAACCATGCAGGATCTGCTCGAGCGACGAAGGAAACACGTTGACGCCGCGGATGATCAGCATGTCGTCGGTCCGGCCGATCACTCCTCCCTCGAGCAGGACGAAGTTATTCTCGGGGTCGTGATTCCACGTCGGGCGGACCAGGTCGCCCGTGCGGTATCGGATCACGGGGCAGCCTGCTCGGCCGAGGGTCGTGATCACGATTTCCGCGACCTCGCCTTCCGCGGCCTCGAGTCCCGTGTCCGGCGCGAGAAACTCCGCAAGGAATTCGTTTTCGATGACGTGCAGACCGCGCTGGCACGAATCGGAATACCCCCAGGCCCCGACCTCGGTAGCCCCGCTGTGGTCGATCACTCGCGCGTTCCAGGCCGTCTCGATTCGGGCGCGGATCGCGGGCACCGAGCCTCCCGGTTCGCCGGCGACGATGATTCGCCGCACGTCGTTCGCACGCAGATCGATCTGTTGTTCGGCCGCAACTTCCGCCAGGTGCAGCGCGTAGCTGGGCGTGCAGCAGAGCGCGGTGGCGCGGCTCGCGCGCAGCAGTTCGAGTCGGGCAACCGTCCCCATGCCGCCGCCCGGGATGACCAGTGCCCCGCGGGCGACCGCCGCGTCATACGCGCTCCAGAAGCCGATGAACGGCCCGAACGAGAAAGCCATGAATACTCTGTCGCGGGCCGTGACCTCGGCGGCGTCGTAGACGAACTGCCAGTTTTCGATCCACCAATCCCAGTCCTCGCTCGTGTCGAGCACCACGAGGGGGCGTCCCCGCGTCCCGGAGGTGCGGTGGAAATGCGTATAGCGTTCGAGCGGGTAGGAAAGGTTCGCCGCGAAGTCGCCTTCGGCATGTGTGCCGACCAGTTCGTCTTTGAACGTGAAAGGCAGCGCGCGCAGCTGGTCTCGCGACGTGATCGGCAATTGCAGGCCGGCGAGTTTCGCCGCGTAGAAGTGGTTGTGCGGCAACACCTGTTCGAGCAGTCCGCTCAGTCGGCGCAGCTGCATTGCCAACAGCTCGGTGCGGTCGAGCTTTTCCAGACGACGCCGTTCTTCAAACGTGGTGCGGAACATGCAAGCATCATACCCAAAAACGAGCGTATGTACCGCTGGCCAGTTCAGCCGTATCGGCGGCGCATATCCGGCGGCGGCTGCGCCGTGTCCGCGACGACGCCCTCTGACCAACGCCGGGGTCTCAGGTTAAGATGCAACGTGATTGCGGAACGTGCCGACCAGATTCGGTGCGGCCAGTGTCTGCACCATGTTACCGGCGAGACTCGAGGAGAGTACCGCGTTGACTGAAACACCGCCGAAAAAAGGCTCGCTGTTCGTCATTTTCCTCACGGTCTTCATTGACCTGCTCGGCTTCGGCATGGTGCTGCCGCTGTTGCCGATCTACGCCAACCAGTTCACCGTTGACGAGGCGGGGTGGCAGCTGGGGCTGCTGATGGCCAGTTTCTCGGCGATGCAGTTCGTTTTTGCACCGCTGTGGGGGCGATTGTCGGACCATATCGGCCGGCGTCCCGTGATCATCATCGGCCTGATCGGGTCAGTCGTCTTTTACACGATGTTCGGCGTGGCCACGGTCATGAAAAGCCTCGGGCTGCTGTTCGTCTCGCGCGTGGGGGCCGGGATCGCCGGCGCGACGGTGCCCACGGCTCAGGCCTACATCGCGGATGTCACGTCGGTGCAGAACCGCTCGCGCGGGATGGCCATGATCGGCATGGCTTTCGGACTCGGTTTCACGTTCGGGCCGCTGCTCGGATTTCTCGCGGTGCCCGACCGCAATTCGCAGCCGGGGCCCTGGCCCGGTTATGCGGCCGCGATCCTCTCGGCCATCGCCGTGCTGCTGGCCATCTTCCGCCTTCCCGAATCTCGCAACGTCGAGGCTCGGGCAGAAAGCCGCCACAGTGTCGCGTTTCGTTCGTTCCTCCAGGCGATGGCGATTCCGTCGGTCTGCATGCTGCTGTTCTCGATTTTCGTCTGCATGTTTTCCTTTGCCGAGTTCGAGACAACGCTGTCGCTGTTGATCAAGGGCGAGAAGGAAGCGTCGACCGTCGGTTTCCATTTCAGTTGGGGCCAGGTGTGTTTGACCTACGCATTCATCGGCTTCACGCTGGCGCTGATTCAAGGCGGCGTCGTCCGTCGCATGGCGACAAAGGCCAGCGAGGGGGCGCTCGCCGGTGCCGGTGCCCTGGTCCAGATCGTCGGGTTCGGGACCATGGTGGTGGCGATCAGCCAAACGTCGGTTTTCTGGCTGTTCGTATCTCTGGCTATCGTGGTCGCGGGTTTCTCCTTCATGCAGCCGAATCTTCATGCGCTCGTCTCGCGCCGCAGTGATCCTGCGCGGCAGGGCATGGTGCTGGGAGTTGCCCAGAGCGTGAATTCGCTGGCCCGGATTCTCGGCTCGGGCATGGGGATACCGATGCTGAAGTACCAGATCGCGATGCCTTATTGGGCGGCCGCGGTACTGATGGCCATCGGGGCCGGGCTGATCGGCTTGGCCGTGCGGAGCGGGCGCGACTACCGCGCTGCGTGAGCCTTCGGCGGCTCCGATGCATTGACCGCCCGCGCAGAGAATCCGGAATCACGTTTCTGAAGTTCCCGTCCTGCGCCCGTGTAAACTGTTGGATTGAGGCGGAAACTACCTCATAATTGCGATCTCGGCCTATCCGCATATCACGCGTGCCCGCAGATCACAAGGAAACGAGACCATGAGAGCATCGCGACTTGCGTGCGCCATTGCGGCGTGTGGGTTCATGATCGGCCTGCCGTGCGGCGTTTCTCCGGCCGCAGGCGATGCGGCTGCCGTCAAACCCGCTGAACTCGTGAAGCAGCTCGGCGCGGATCGGGGCATCTGTGCCGTCGTCGGGCTGCCCGATGGCGGAGCCGAGCGGCTGGTCGAACTGGCCCGGGCGTCGGAGCTGGTCTTCTACTTCCAGTCTTCGCTGCCGGGGGACGTGGCCGCGGTCCGGCAGGCGGCCGAGACTGCCGGGTTGCTGGGCCAGCGGGTCTATGCGAACCAGGGCGATTACGGGAGCGTGCAACTGGCCGACAATCTGGCCGATGCGGTGATTGTCGGGAAGGATGCCGCGAAAGCCGCCAGCGCTGCGGAGCTGTTGCGAGTTGTTCGCCCCCAGGGCAAGGTTGTGCTGCCCGACCGAGTGCTGCAGAAACCGGTTCCCGCCGGGACCGATTCGTGGAGTCATTCGTTCCACGCCCCCGACAACAATCCGCAGTCGCTGGATCAGCTCGCGACGGCGCCTTATCTGACACAGTTCCTGGCGGGGCCGCTGTTCGTTCCCATGCCGGAGATTTCCGTTGCTGCCGGCGGCCGCGTGTTTCGCGCGTTCGGCCACATCGCGCACAAGACAAACCAGAACGCGATGCTCAATACGCTGATCTGCACGAGTGTCTACAACGGCACGATTCTCTGGACCCGCCCGCTGCCGGAAGGCTTCATGATCCACCGCAATACGATGGTCGCCACGCCCGATGCGCTGTACATGGCGGATAACCGATCCTGCAAGGTGATCGATGCGGCCACGGGCAAGGTCAGGGAAGAGATCGTGGTTCCGGAGGGCATCTCCGACGGACCGGTCTGGAAATGGATGGCACTGGTCGATGGCCGGCTTTACGCGCTGGTCGGCGGAGCCGAGACGCCCGTCGCCACACAGCCCTCCAAGACCCCGGGACTCGGGCACTGGCCGTGGGGAATGTGGGAGGGGCATGACTACAAGGATCCCAAGACCAGTTTCGGTTTCGGGCGGACATTCTTCGCAATGGACCTGGCGACGAAGAAACTGCTCTGGAGCCACCGCGAGGACGAGTACCTCGACGCGCGAGGTGTCTGCATGGACGGCAAGCGGATCTACTTCTGTCTGCCCGAGAAATTCGTCGGCTGCATCGATCGCGAGAATGGCCAGCTGCAGTATCGCAATCAGGACAAGGATCTGCTGGAAGCGATCGGTCCCAACGGTGCCGCTCAGTTTTACGTGACCGGCTACGCGACCACGACGTACGTGAAAACGTACAAAGACTACCTGTTTCTGGCCGGTCCCCAGCGCAATCGCCTCGTGGCGGCCCGGGCCACCGATGGCAAACTGCTCTGGACCAAGGAGCACGGCAATTTCCTGCTGGTGCTGCGCGAAGACGGAGTCTATGCGGCGGGCCCGCAGGAGCCGTCGAAGCCGGCCGATGCCGCGACCGGCTACAAGTTCGCCTACGCAGACGGCGCAGTGCTCGACAGGCTGCCGATGCGGCGGGCGTGCACCCGCGCGACCGGCAGCGTGGACAGCGTCTTTTATCGCGCGTCCGAGGGAACGATGCGCGTGGCGACGGCCGACAAGAGCGTGCATCACATCGCTCCGATGCGTCCCCCGTGCCAGGACGGTGTGCTGATTTCCGACGGCATGCTGCTGTGGGGGCCGTGGATGTGCGGGTGCCAGTTGTCGCTGTACGGCCATATCGGTCTGGCTCCCGCGCGTGATTTCAACTTCCGTCCCGGGCTCGACGAGTCTCGCCTGGAAGTTCTCAGCGCGAATAGCGACGTTGCACCGCTGGCCATCGAAGCCGGCGACTGGCCGACGTTCCAGGGAGACAATCGCCGCAGTGCGAAGTCGTCTGCGGATGTGGCTGCCAATTACGCGGCGAAATGGTCCTTTGATATTCCGGCCAGCGTTTGCCCGACCGCTCCCGTTACGGCAGGCGGCCTCGTGTTTTTCGGCGATCGTGCGGGACGCATCTGGGCCGTGCGCGGCAGTGACGGTTCGCTGGTTTGGAAAGCTTACACGGGCGGTGCGATCCACGTCGCGCCGTCGATCGAAGACGGCCGCCTGTTCGCCGGTTCCGCGGACGGTCACGTTTATGCCTACGAAGCAGCGACCGGTCGCCCGCTGTGGAAGTTCCGTGCCGCGCCGGCATTGCGTTGGATTCCGGTCTATGGACAACTCATGTCCACCTGGCCGTTGTCCGGCGGAGTCGTGGCCGATCACGGCGTCGTGTACGCGGCCTGCGGTATCGCGCACTACGACGGCACCCACGTTTACGCTCTCGATGCGGCCACCGGAAAGATGAAGTGGTACAACGATTCATCCGGCACGACCTCCAAGGAGATGGACCACGGCGTGAGCCTGCAGGGCGAATTGACGATACGCGACGGCGAACTCCGGTTCCTGGCCGGAAGCGTGCACGAGGAAGCACGATTCGATCTGAAGAACGGCCAATGTCTCGTGTCGGCGGTTCCGGTTCCCTCCTCGGGATACCACACGGCGTACTATCCTTTCTTTCCCGATTACGGCAAATACACGTCGCTCGAGAGCCCCTTGGCCGACGGTTGCTCGCTCTGCTACGACGCGTCCTACGAAGGCAGCTGGCAGAGCAGCCTTTCGCTGCTGACTGCCGAAGCCGCCGCGAAGCAGGCTCAGAAGCCGGCGTCCCGATGGGGCATGCAGTTCCGCCGAGGCAATGTGCCGAAGCACATTTGGGAGCAGCGTCAGGACCAGTGGTTCCGGAGCTTCGTGGTCGGGGATTCGGTGCTGGCGGCCGCCGGCGATGAGCAGCCGGACGGCAGCGGCAAGCCGTTCCTCGAGACGCTGAATGTGCGAGACGGTTCACGGCTCTGGCACACCGAGTTGTCCGGACCGGTTGTCAAAGGAGGAACCGCTTCGGGGCGCGACGGAAGCCTGTTCGTGAGCCTGGAAAACGGCAAGATTCTCGGCTTCGAGCGCAAGTAGCAAAGTGCCGGATCGTCGGGCATTTCCCCGGGAATCAGGGTTGTCTGGAACGGCTCCATGAAGAAACGGCTCTCTCGATTTCTGCGGCTGCGGGACTGTCCCGCCTATTCGCACGGCACGCTGATTCTTGCGTTCGACGGCTGGATGGACGGCGGCGACGTATCCACCGGAACCGTCACGCGCCTCGTTCACCTGCTCGGCGCGCGGACCGTGGCCAAGATCGATTCAGAGCTGTTTTATATCTACAACTTCCCGGGCTCTATGGAAGTCGCGGCTCTGTTTCGGCCTCACTGCCGGATCGAAGACGGCGTGGTCAAGAAAGTCACCATGCCGACCAATACGTTTCATGCATATGACGACGGGCAATTGGTGCTTTTTCTCGGCAAGGAGCCGAACCTGCGCTGGCGGGATTTCGGGGAGGCGATCTTCGAGTTCGCGCGGCGGGCCGGCATCCATCGGATCTTCTTCGTGGGATCGTTCGGCGGGGCCGTACCGCATACCCGCCAGCCTCGCCTGTACGTCAGCGCGTCCAGCCAGCAACTGCTGGACGAGATGCAGCCTTACGGTGTGCGGCGCAGCACCTATGCGGGCCCCGGGTCTTTTACGAGTTACCTGATGACGCGCGCGTCAAGCGTGGGAATCGACATGGTCTCGCTCGTCGCCGAGATTCCGGGCTATCTTCAAGGAGCCAATCCGCTTTGCATCGAAGCCGTGACGCAGCGGCTGGCCAAGATCTTCCATCTTCGGCTGGATCTTGCTCCGCTCCGCGCGGCGAGCACCGAGTGGGAACTGGAAGTGACGGGTGCCATCGAGCAGAACCAGGAACTGGCCGACAAAGTGCGCGAACTCGAGGAACAATACGACAACGAGTTGCTGGAACTCGATGCCGGCGAGCCGTAAGAGTCTTCGTCAGCGCGACGCGACTTCGCTTTTCTTCCCCACGCAGAATAACTGCGAGTTGGTGCGCAGGTACATGCGGCCTCCCGACACGGCGGGTGTCGATCGGCTCGGTTCGCCCAACGGGTTCCTGGCCAGCAGTCGATAGCGGTCGCGATCGGCCGCGATCACCCAGACGACGCCCTCTTCGTCGATGCAGTAGATCTTGTCGCGAACGAGTATCGGCGATCCGCTGAATGCTCCGTCCGTGCGCTCGAGCCAGCGGACCTTACCCGTCGGCGCATCGATGCACGCGGCAAACCCCTTGTCGTAGATCAGGAACAGCACGTCTTCCATCGGGAGCATGCAGGTGACGTAAGGCGCCTTGATGTTCTTGCTGTTCTTCAGCCGATAGACTTCCTCCGCTTTCGGACCGGGGCGTACCGCGACGAGATAATTGCCCGAGTAGCCGCCCGAACCGTTGCTGCCGAAAATCAAGCCGCTCGCCGTCACTGGCGAATTGACGACCCGCATGTCGAACACTTTAACGGACCAGTTCTGCCTGCCCGTCTTGAGATCGAGGCCGAAAATTCCGTTGCCCGTGCTCGCGCAGACCAGTTCAGCATTGCCGTCCGGCAGGTTTCGGATCATCGGCGTCGAAAAGCAGGTTCGCACCGTCGGAAGCTGCACCTTCCACACATCCCGGCCCGTGCGCCGATCGACGGCGATCATCGAACTCTGCCCCGGCTTCTGCCCCGGATCGAGTTCCTGGGTCTGCTGCGCATTGTGGAGAATCACCAGGTCCCCGTGGACGATCGGCGAATTGCCGAAGCCGTGATCGCCTGACCATGGTCCCAGGTCGCGAGACCAGACTTCCTTGCCGTCGTGATCGAAGGCCTTGAGCACGAGCTGCTCGGGCGTGGTCCACGGCAGGTAAACCCGCTCGTCGTCCACGGCCGGCGTGCTCGTTGCGTAAGTATTGCGATCGTGGATCTTGTGCGGCTTGGATGCGAAATCGCGCGACCAGAGAACGCGGCCGTCCTTTGCGTTGAAGCAGTTCAGAAAGAGCGTGGCTTTTTCCGCGTCGGCGCTGTACGCAAACAGCCGGTCGCTCCAGATCACAGGTGACGAGTGGCCGGTTCCGGGCAGTTTGGCTTTCCACACGTAATCGGTGTCGGACCAATTCACCGGGATCGTAAGACAGTCGCTGAACCCGGTGCCGTTCGGTCCGCGGAATCGGGTCCATTCCTGGGCCCGGATCGCCACACAGCCGAAGAATGCCGATAGCAAAACGGCGAACGCGAAGTACGTGCGAGATCGCATCTCCGGTCATCCTGTTTCAAGTTGTGAAGCGAGACGTTGGCTTGCCGAATCGTAACCAACTCGGCGATGCCCTGCCATGGCGGTGGAACCGCCGGCGTGAGCGGTGCTGCCCCACCCGCATGGAACCCCGCTCCCGTTTGGGTCGCTGGAATTTTCGTGAAAGATCACGATTTCAACGGTTGGTGGCACATGACGGCAGTCGTAGGGTGTGTCAAGCTCGCGGAAACACGCCCTTCATTGCGCAGGACATCTTCGGCGAGCGCGGGCACACCAGAATGGACGGGGGTTGCAAGTCGTTGCCACGGCTTTCGGCAGCGCGGGGCTTGTCCACCCGTGTGAAATTCGAGTCCGCATCGCCGTGCGCGAGCGTGGTTTCATCGGTATCCATCCTTGGCCTCTTTCCTTGCGCATACCGCATTACGGTGTGCCCGCGCTCGCGGTTGTGCCTTCGCGCGAATCAAACCTCTGCGCCGCGAGCTTGACACACCCTACGAATACCAACGCTGCTGCGTCAGTGCGAGAGCCTTCGCAGCTGAGATGAGACGTTCATCAGCGCGCGGCCGTCATGATAGGCGGCTTTCCAGATGCTGGCCTTTGGCTGGTTCGGCGAAGCCTCGCCTTCCTCCGACACGGATTCATACCAGCCGCTGTAACGGCGATCGTTCTGGAATTTGCGGATGAAGTCCCACTGTTGAAGAAAGGCACGATAGTACCGAGGATCGCTCTGGCCGAAATGTTCGTGCATCAGCAGCAGTGCGTTGAGTCCTTCGGCCTGAGTCCACCAGACCTTTTCACGTTTCCATGCCGGTGCGAATGCGGCTCCCCTGTCGTAGAAGCCGCCTCGCTGTTCGTCCCAGCCCCAATCCAGCGCATGATCGACGAGGCTGCGCGCCACGGTCAGCGTGCGGGGATCGCGGGGTTCGTGCAGGGCTTCGGCTGCCTCGATCAGCAGGAATGCGGTTTCGACGTCGTGGCCGAACGAATCGTGATCCGGTACGGCGCGCCAATCGGGCGTGAAGAACAGATTGAGGCAACCCGGCTCGACGGCGATCCTGTCCCGCACCAGCAGGTACACTTCGCGCAATCGTTTCTCGACCTGCGGATCCGGCCAGACATGGTACAAGGCCGTCAGCGCCTCGAGCAGGTGAATGTGGCTGTTCATCGACTTGAAACCATAACGCGTGCCGATGTGATCGACGCTCCGGCCCGGCGCGGGACTGGCCTGCATGATCGGTTGGCCGTCGCGGGTCAGAGCTTCGAAGTAGCCGCCATGCTTGCTGTCGTGCGAGTGCTGTTCGAGCCAATCGAAGGTCTTGCGGGCCAGTTCCAGCGCATCGGCGTCGTGAGTCGCTTCATACGCGGCTGAGCAGGCATACAGGCCGAACGAAATTCCATAGGCGTGTTTCTCGTCTCCGTAACGGCTGACCACCTGCCCCTGATTGTCCAGCCCCCAGAAGAAACCGCCCTTTTCTTTATCCCACATGATCCTGGACAGGCAGGCCACCCCGTGGCGCGTGTAGCCGAGATACTCGTCGCGGGCATCCGGGTACCGCATCGCAACCTGGGCGCAGACCCATGTCATGCGGGCCTGGTATACGATCGTCTTGTCCTGTTTGTCGCCCAGCGACCAGTCTTCCCGCAGATCAGGGAAGAAGCCGCCGTGCTCGCGGTCCACGCAGCGCGGGAACCACTTGGGGAGCAATTCCTTTCGCCAGTGACTCTCGATTTCGTCGGCCAGTTTCAAACGCTGCTCGGCCGCTTCACGAGGCGCTGCTCCGTCCGCCGCCGGGACGGCTTTCGGCAGGGACTGCGCGGCGAGCAGGATAGAAACAAACGACACGAGCGTCGAAGAAATCCGCATCACGTGCTCCCTGTCGGCAACTGGTCGATGATCCGGTTCAGCGCGGAGCGAGGCCGAGCGTTTCGGCGATCCCGCTCATCGCGTCGATGACGAACTGGATGTGCTCATCCAGATCGACGCCCATTTCCTCCGCTCCCCGCACGATGTCGTCCCGGTTCACAGCGGCCGCGAACGCCTTTTGCTTCATCTTCTTGCGAACGCTTTTCGCTTGAAGTTCCCGGATGCCCTCGGGCCTGACGACAGCGCACGCGCTGATGAACCCGGCCAGTTCGTCACACGCATAGAGGGTCTTGTCCATGCGCGAGACGCGGGGGCAATCCGTCACATGGTCCGCGTGCGACTTGATGGCGTAGATCACGTCGTCGGGATAGCCGCGGTCCTGGAGAATTGCGGCGCCCTGCAACGGGTGATCGGGCAGATTCGGCCAACGTTCGTAATCGAAATCGTGCAGCAGGCCCACGACGCCCCATTTCTGTTCGTCCTCTCCGAAGCGGCGGGCATACGCTCTCATCGCGGCTTCGACGGCGAACATGTGCCGGCGCAGGCTCTCGCTCTGCGTATACTCGCAGAGCAGTGCGAATGCGGCTTCGCGATCCATGGATCCGTTCCGGTTGAGGTTCTGCGGACGTGTTCCAGTCGGGACGCTTCAAGTCTCGATGACATTGCTCGGCGGTTCGGGACTTTCTTCCACGTTCTGCAGTTCTCGCACCGGCTCTTTTTTCTTGTAGCTGTCCAGCTCTTTCTGGAGTTGGTCGGTCTGGTCCTTGAGCTTGTCCTTGCCCAACTCCACGGCCTTCGAGGACCACTTGATCGCGGTGTCGAAATCGCCCGTTTCCGCGTAGGCCGCGGCCAGCGTGCTGAGGATGTGCGGCTTTTCGAATTTCGTCAACTCGCACGCCTTGGTGGCCAGTTCCACAGCGCGGCGGCCGTCGCGGAGCTTGTCGTCCGTCGAGGTCGCGAGGACCCATGCCAGATTGTTCAAAATTCCGTCGTCGTCGGCCTTGAGTTTCAGGGCCTGATTGTAGTCCTTGATTGCCTCCTCATGCTTGCCGACGCTGAGCAGCGCATCGCCCCGCGCCCGCAGGACCATCCAGTTGTCCTTTTCCTCTTTGAGGAGATCGGTCAGCATCTCGATTGCTTTGCGAGGACGCTTGGCCGCTGCGTACAGCGATGCGAGCTGCAGGCGGAGTTCGACGTTCTTCGGATCCGCGTTGACGAGCGTCCGCACGTCTTCGATCGCGGCCTGAACCCGCCCCTGCGATGCGGCGATCATGCTTCGCAGCAGAATGCCGCGCACCATGCCGGGCTGCTGCCGCAACAGTTCGTCCACGTCCGACCTCGCGCCGGGCAGGTCGTCCTGCAGATATCGCAGGCGGGCACGCATGAAGCGGGCCAGCAGATCCTGCGAATCCTGCTCGACGGCCTTGTCGAGATCGGCCAGCGCTTCCTTCGACTTCTCCTGAGCCTCGTACACCTGTGCCCGCAGCACGTAGTTCGTGGCGGAATTGGGTTCGAGTTCGATGGCCTTGTTGGCCTGGGCCATCGCCAGGTCGTACTTCTGCAGATTGATCAGCGCCTCGCAAAGCGCGCGGCGCACGTCCGAGTTGTTCGGGTTGTTCTCGAGCAGTTTCTCGAAGTCCTCGGCCGCTTTGTCGAGTTTGCCCTGCGCGATGTAATACCCGGCGCGAGCCTGCCAGGCGGCCGAATTGGTGGGATCCGCCTCGACGGCAGCGTTCAGATCCGCGATTCGCTCGTCGCCGTCCTGCCGCAATTGGGAACGCAGAATCAAAGCGTCCGATTTCTTCTTCTTGTCTTCGCCCAGCAATTCGACGGCCTTGTCCACGGCCTTGATCGCGTCGCCTCGCTTGCCGCCGGGCAGGGCGTTCAGCTTCGCCCGCAACAGGTATGCGTCGACGAACTTCTCGTCCTGGGCAACGAGCTTGTCGAGGTCCTTCAGCGCCAGTTCGCGGATGGCCTGCCAGCGCGGGTTAACGCCCGTGCGTTCGAGGATCGCGCCCGAAAGCCTCGATGCGTGCTGCCAGAGCGCCGAGACCATCAGTTGCTTCGCGAAGTCCTTGTTGGTGTCGTCGAGCCCTTTTTCCAGGGCGCTCTCGGTCAGCGTGATGATCTTTTCCCAATCCGAAAGCGTTTTCGCTTTCAATTGCAGATCCGTCGCTTCGTCCAGAGCCGCCTGTCCCGCGTTCTCGGCGCAGATCGCGCTGGAACTCAGGAGGCACAGCGAAGTCGTGAGGCACAATGCCGCCGACAGGACAGAGAACCGCAAAATCGATCGCATCCGAAGACTCCTCGTCGTAGCGACGTTGAGAGATTAGTGGCTGGGGACAACCGTGTCGGCCGCATAGCCGGCCCGAAGGCAATTATTGTTATCCGAGTGGTTTTTGCCGATCCGGTCAAGACGGGGATTCGCAGCGAGCCCATAAGGAGGGTGGCCGATTTCCTGCGAACAACTCATGAATTGCGAGGTTTGACATCGCCCGTGGTCCACTGGCCGTCCACGAGTCGCCACGTCCCGCCTCCGGGATTCCGATCCCGCAGTGCGGCCGGCAGCCGCGACTGGCGCACGTTGTCAAAACACTGGAGCATCGAGAATCGCCGCAGGGAGGCCGGAATACCGACCGAGGTGAATCCCGGATGGCCAGTGGCCGGATACGGTCCCCCGTGGTTCATGGCTGTACTGACCGCGACGCCCGTCGGCATTTTGTCGTCCAGCAGCCGCCCTACGCGAGGGCGGAGTTGCGCCGCGATCGCCGCGTACTCCGTCTCTTCGCCGCCTCGGGATTCCGAGTAAATCGTGCCGGTCAGATTACCCTCGAAGTGCCTCAGAACCCTGGCGGCCTGGGCAATGTCGTCGGCGACGACAATCAGCGACGCATTGCCGAAGGCCTCGGACTGCATGTCGGCCGGACTCCGCAGGAAAGCGTCGCCGGTTGCCCGCAACAGCGTATTGGAGCGTGAATAACCTCGTCCGCCGCCGTCGGCGTCGCCGACGAGCAGTTCGGCTCCCGCGCTTCGCAGCGATGCAACCCCGCGGGCCAGACTCTCGCACACGCCGCGCGAGAGCAGCGTGCCCACCGGCGCGGACCGAAACCGCTCGACGACGGCTGTGATGAATGCGTCCGTCAGCGGCCCGCGCAACAGGAGCAGGAACCCGGGGTTGGTGCAGAATTGGCCCGTACCCGACAGGCAGCTTGTCGTGAACTCGTCCGCGATCTTGGCGGATCGTTCGGCAAGCGCGCCCGGCAGAATCACGACGGGATTGATGCTCGAGAGTTCGAGATATATTGGCTTTCCTACGCGGTCCGCACAGGTCTTGAGTTTCAGCCCCGATGCGCGCCCGCCGGTGTACGCCACGGCCGCGATGCGCGGGTCGGCCACCAGACGCTCGCCGTCCGCGTACGACAGGCGGTAGAGCAATTGCACGGCGGCCGCCGGCATCCCGGTCTGGCACGCGGCGGCCGAGGCTTCCTCGGCCAGAAGACGCGTGGTGTTCGGGTGACACGGATGACCGAGTGCGATGACCGGATTGCCCGCCGCCACTGCAGCCGCGAAGTCGCCGCCGCTGATCGCATTGAAGGCCAGCGGAAAGTTGTTCGGGCCGAAGATGCAGACCGGGCCGATCGCCGCGTGCAGCGAGCGGATGTCGAGATTCGTGTCGATGGTAGGCAGCGCCCACGAGCCCTCCCGCGCGGCAGCGGCAGCCAGCCGCAACTGGTTGCTCGTGCGAGGCAACTCGTTGTCGGCCAGTCGCGGCGATTTGGGCAGCGCGGTTTCGCGATTGGCCATTTCGACCAGTTCGCTTTTTCGAGCTTCGATTCGCGCTGCGTACGCTTCGAGAAACGCAGCGATTCGCGCGGGTTCGAGGAGCCTCATCTCGTCGGCCGCCGCTGCGGCCGCAGCGAGGGCTGCGTCGGCATCCGCCCAGGAGCTCATCGGATAAAGATCATCGATCGTCCGCTGCTCGGCCGGGTCCTCGGCTTGGAAGGTCCCTTGGGCCGCGGATTCGCGCCATTGGCCTGCGATCAGTACCGGGTGGACTTGCATGTCGGTTCTCGTAATGGGTTCAGCCCTGAACGATTGAATTTCTCAACGTGCCGATGCCGTCGATCGTGATTTCCACGACGTCGTCGGGGCAAAGCGTAAAATCGCTGGTCGGGACAACGCCAGTTCCCGTCAGCAGGAAGGCCCCGTTGGGGAACGAATTGTCGCGTCCAAGCCATTGAATCAGGTCTTCAAAGCTGCGCGCCATCTGATCGATTCCCGTGCTGCCCTCGAAGACGACCTCGCCTCGGCGGAGGATGGACAGCCTGATGCCGATTTCGTTTCGCTTCGGCATCCCCATGCGAAGCGTGATCCACGGCCCGAGCCCGCAGCACTGGTTGTAGACTTTCGCCTGCGGCAGATAGAGCGGGTTTTCGCCTTCGATATCGCGGGAACTCATGTCGTTGCCGATCGTGAATCCGGCCAGTTCGAGGCGGCTGTTGAGTACGAGCGCCAGTTCCGGTTCCGGCACGTTCCACTGCGAGTCCGCGCGGATGCGCAGCGGCTGATCACAGCCCGAGACGCGGTGAGCGGCGGCCTTGAAGAACAACTCGGGACGCGGCGCGGCGTAGACCCGGTCGTAGCAGGACGCGGAACTTTCGGACTCTTCCATGCGGGCCGTGCGGCTGCGTTTGTAGGTCACGCCCGCTGCCCAGATTTCCTGATGGTCGACCGGCGGGAGCAACTCGACATCCGCCAGGGGAACCGATGCGGTGCCGGCTGTCAGAATCTCGATTCGATGCAGCGGGTCCGACGCTTCGAGCAGTTCGGCAATCGTCGGCCGCCGGCCATCGGGCAGCAGGATCGGTTGAACCTGTTCTCCGGCCAGTCGCGCCGAGGTGGTTTCGCCCGAAGGCAGTCTGCATTTGAGGATCTTCATTGCGGATTACTTCCAGATCGTGTCGATGCAGCGAATCCAATTGCCGTGCATGATCGCTTCGATATCGGCACTTGAATAACCGCGCTGGGTCAGCAGCGGCACGAGGTTCTGCAGATCGGCGATCGAACCCAGATCGGCGGGCGACTGCTCGCGGCCGAACCCGCCGTCCAGATCCGAACCGATGCCGCAGTGGCGGACGTTGCCCGCCAGCTGGCAGATGTGGTCGATGTGATCAACGACGGTTGCAATCGTCACGCCGGCCTCTTCGGGCGTGGACTTTCCCCGCACCCAGCCGTTGGTGAGCATCCAGACGTCGAACGCGACTCCGATGACCGCGTCGCGCGCGATCAGGGCGCGAATCTGTTCGTCGGTGAACTGCCGGCCGTGCGGGACCAGCGCGCGGCAGTTGTTGTGGCTGGCCCACACGGTGCCCTGGAACAGTTCCATCGCTTCCCAGAAACCGCGATCGGTCAGGTGCGTCACGTCGAGCGCGATGCCCAGTTGCTGCATCTGCTTCAGCAGTTCGCGGCCGGCGGGCGTCAGACCCTCGTCGCAGCCCGTGCCCGGAGCATAGCGGCCCGGTCCGTAATGAGCCGGACCGATCGCTCTCAATCCGTAGCCAAATGCCCGTTCGACGTGGGCCGGCGTGAGCAGCGAGTCGGCGCCCTCGATGCTGAGGATGTACGCGATCGGCAGTGAGTCCGAAGGGCCTTTCTTCCACAGGTCCACGTAGTGATGAAACGCCGCGCGGTCCGTGATCTGCACCATTTCTCCGAGTTCTTCGAGTGCGCGGTAGTAGGCGAGCTGCCCCTGCGAAACGGCCCAGGCGATTTCGGGACTGTTCCAGCCGGGCAGCGTGCTTCCCTCGGCGACGTATCGCGCGATCTGCGTCGCGATGCACACGCCGATCTGTCCGCGGCGCATCTCGGGGAGCGTGATGACGCCCTTGCCGCGATCGAGTTTGTCGGTGAGTTGCGATTCGCGCCGCCGGACCTCCTCCAGCGACCGCCGCAGGTCCCGATTCCATTCGAGCGCATTCATCGACAGGTCAAGATGCGAATCCAGGATCAGCATGAATCGTCTTCCTTCCGCTTGCGGTCCGCCACGAAAAGCATGAACCCGCCGCCGTCCGGCGTCGAACGCGAGAAGCGGAAAGCCGCGATCCGCGGGTTTCCGATCGCCCCGGAGCGAGCCCGCATTGCTGTGCCGTTCTTGAGAGAACCGAATGCTCAACGGCTTCCGCAGGGGCTCACGAGGGGGTTCGCCAACAGCATACCACCGTGAGCGCGCGGCGCGGAGGTGCGTTCGCGTGCTGCTGTGTTTCCAGTCGCGGTGCCCCTCCTGATTCGCGATCGGGATCCGTCGGTCCGCGGGCAGGACTCGGGCACGCGTTGGCGTTGCAATCCCCCGGCGTTTCCCCCAGAATAAGCCGGTTGAAGGGGTTGGAGCGGGGCGGTCATTCGCCGCGAGACGCCCTGCTGATCTCCCGATGTTCAATCGGCAAGGTATGCTTGAAGTGCGGTGCGACTGGCATCTCCGCCCGATCTTCCGCGCGGAGATGATTCAGGCAAACGACGTCGGAAACGGCTGTCGGTCCGCAAGCCGGCGGCGAAACGGAGTTGATTTGTGGACGAGAGCGGTTCACTTCAGGAAATCGTCTGCTGTATCGGGCATCCCGTAGCCGGCAATCCGTCGCAGTTTATTCTGGAAAGAGCCTTCGCCGCGTTGGGGCTGGAGTGGCGTTACCTGACGCTTGACGTCACGCCCGAACAGCTCGCCGATGCCGTGCGGGGCATGCGTGCGATGGGCTTTCGAGGCTCGAGCATTCAGTTGCCGCACCGCGTGGCGGTCGTGCCGCTCGTGGACCGACTCGGCGAAGCAGCTGAAATGACGGGATCTGTCAGCTGCATCGTGCGGGAGGGCGACGAGTTCGTGGGTGAAAACACGGACGGTCCCGCATTCCTGGCGGCGCTGCGGGAGTCTCTCGATCCTGCCGGAAAGAAATTCGTTGTGCTCGGCGCCGGGGGACTGGCCAGAGCCGCAGCTTTTGCCGCCGCTCAGGCCGGCGCCGCGGAAATCACGATCGTCAGCCGAACCGAATCGCACGGACGCGCTCTGGCCGAGAGCCTCGTGCAGCGTTTGCAGATTTCCGCCAGCTACTCGGCATGGGAAGGCGATTTCGCAGTTCCCGAAGGAATCGACGTGCTGGTCAACGCCACGTCGGTCGGCCGGGCTGATGCAACCGCGCGCGTGCCGCTCGATGTCGATTCGCTGCAGCAGAGCATGCTCGTCGCCGACCTGGTAGTCAATCCGCCGCAAACGCGCTTGCTCCGCGACGCGGCGCATCGAGGCTGTCGCACGATGCACGGGCTGGGCATGTTCGTGAACCAGTGCACGGCCAATTTCAAACTCTGGAGCGGGCTCGACGCGGATCCGGCCGTGATGCGAGAAGCGCTGGAAGAGTATCTCGAATTCTGACCCGCGTTTCACCCGGGGCCGTCGAGGAAACGTTTCAGGAGTCCGCCGTAGGCGTCGATGCGCCGATCCCGCAGGAACGGCCAGTGCGTCCGCGCGACGTTGACCAGAGACAGATTGCAGTCAACGATCAGCAGCTCTTCGTCCGCATGCGACGCTCGGGCCATGACGTTGCCGTATGGATCGGAGACGAACGAGGCTCCCCAGAACTCGAGTTCCCCTTCGCGTCCCACGCGGTTCGGCGCCGCGACGAACACGCCGTTGGCGATCGCGTGGCTGCGCATCATCGTTTCCCATGCCGCATGCTGGCTCGCGCCGAACTGTTCCTTTTCCTCAGGCAGCCAGCCGATCGCGGTAGGGTAGAACAGCACTTCGGCGCCGGTCAGCGCGGTCAGACGCGCCGCTTCCGGAAACCACTGGTCCCAGCAGACGCAGACGCCCACGCAGCCTCGCCGGGTCTGGAAACTGCGAAACCCCAGATCCCCGGGCGTGAAGTAGAACTTCTCGTAATACAGCGGATCGTCGGGGATGTGCATCTTGCGATACATGCCGCACAGCGAACCGTCCGAATCGAGCACGACCGCCGTGTTGTGGTACAGACCGGCGGCGCGGCGCTCAAACAGCGAGCCACCGACGACGATGCCGTGTTTTCGGGCTGCGTCGGCCAGTGCCTCCGTGGTCGGG
>CAIPEB010000679.1 GCA_903863885.1 uncultured Planctomycetaceae bacterium
CCCGTTTATTTAAGGAAAATATAAATATGAAACTAAATATTGATCCGGAACTTAAAGAAGCATTGTTTGAACTGCTTGATTTTCGTGTTCTTCGTAATGATATACAATCAACGCTTAATAAATTGGCGGAAGAGCATGACGAACATGTAATGAAGCGGATTAATCATTTGCTTACAAAAGAAGAGGATAGATTGATGTCGAAACTAGACCGTTTCGCCACACGAAACGAGGTCGAATGAATAGAACGGTTAGTATAATCTTGTAAGTGTAGACGCTGGCGGTTTATCGGGGATGTTACCCGATAGACGCCAGCGTTTTTTGTTTGATGTGTAATTGTTTATAGGAAAATATATCTATGCAATATGATAGTAAAAATCATGAAGAATCCGATGCGAAAGCAGAAATTTTGATTCACAATGTTGATTTAAATAAGTATTTGGAACTTGGATGGAAACTCTTGTCGGTTCACTCCATCGACACGGGTGCTCCCGCTGGCGTCACACGCTGTACTTGTGGCAAAGACGACTGTCGATCAATTGGGAAACATCCGCTCACGCTCAACGGTGTGAAGGATGCTTCCAACGATTCCGCTGTCGTCGCCGAGATGTTTGCTGGCGATTACGCCATCGCCAACGTGGCCGTAGCGACGGGTGAAGTATCTAAACTCCTCGTGTTGGACGAGGACGAATTGCCTCCACTCACGCTTCCGGCTTTGGAAAAAGCCTACGGGGCGTTGCCGAAGACTCCAACGAGTCGAACCGGAGGCGGTGGACGACAATTCTTCTTCTTATGCGATGAACGATGCATCGGCATCAAGAATGCGGTCAAGTTTCTCGGCAAGTTGGACGTTCGGACGACTGGCGGATACGTGATTGTCCCGCCATCGCTACACGCCAGCGGCAATCGGTACGAATGGATCGTGTCACCGTGGGAAGTTGCTTTTGCACCCGCTCCCGATTGGCTCTTGACGTTGATTCGTGAGATGCAGAAAACGTCCCCCGCATCGTCACCCGCGAAGCGGGTGACGGAGACGGTGACGACTCCGGTAACGATCTCGGAATCGTCCTCCATCCTCCGTCCGACACGAGCGAAGACACTATCGGAACGGGTATCGCTGTACTTGGAAGCGACACCGCCAGCGATAAGCGGTCAAAGTGGTCACGCAACGACGTGGAACGTCGTATGCCGAATCGTGGAGTTATTTGGGGAACTATCCGATGACGAAATCATCGATGCGATGTCCGATTGGAACAATCGCTGTTCGCCCCCGTGGTCGGTCAAGGAACTACGCCACAAGTTGACCGATGCCCGGAAGAAGGTTGTAACCCAATTAGATGTTATCGGTGATGAAGACGAAATCGTCTGGCCGTCGCTTGACGCTGCCGCTTACTACGGCCTCGCTGGCGACATCGTGAGAGCCATTGAACCGCATTCGGAAGCCGATCCGGTAGCGATGTTGGTCACGCTTTTAACCTCGTTTGGATGTTGTATCGGTCGTAATCCGTACTACGAAGTCGAAGGCGACACACACCACGCTAATCTTTACTTGGCGGTTGTCGGCAAGTCGTCAAAGGCACGAAAGGGGACGTCTTTCGGTCGCATTTGGCGGATTATGCGTGACGTAGACGACAAGTTTGCCGAACGGAAGTTTAGCGGCTTGTCGTCTGGCGAAGGATTGATTAACGCTCTACGTGACGTTGACGATGACAAGCCAGCGGGGACGCTGATCGTTCCCGAAAAACGTGCATTATTCATCGAAAGCGAACTTGCCAGCGTCTTGAAGCGGATGAAACGTGAAAACAACACGATGTCCGCTATCCTCCGTGATGCATGGGACCGTGGCGAATTGCGAACGTTGACGAAAGGCGATCCGTTACGGGCATCCAACGTTCACGTATCGATTGTTGCCCACGTTACGCACGACGAATTAACGAAGACGCTGGACGATTCCGAGATGACCAACGGTTTTGCCAATCGATTCCTTTGGGCGATGGCGAAGCGAAGCAAAGAATTACCCGATGGCGGTAATCCCGATGATGCCACGTTGAACACTTTGAAAGAGCGATTGACGGAGGCGATAGCGACAGCGAAGACGATTGGACGGATGCAACGGTCACCGGATTGTGCAATCCGCTGGCGTGAGGTGTATTCATCGTTGATTGCTGAACGTGTCGGACGATGGGATGCTGCAACGTCTCGTGCCGAATCACAAACACTTCGATTGTCGATGGTGTATGCGTTGCTCGACGGCTCGTCCACGATTCACGTCCATCACTTGGACGCGGCGTTAGCCGTGTGGCGTTACTGCGATCATTCAGCGAGATGCATCTTTGGTGAAAGCGATTTGAACACGCTTGAACGACGACTCGTTGACACGGTTCGTCAACGTCCAGGTATCTTGCGATCCGAACTCCGTCATTCGATTTCACATGACACGCCAACGAAGAAATTTGACGCTGCGATCCGTTGGTTACTTGACCGTGGCGAAATCGTTTGTGTCCCAGTCTACGACGGTCGCCAAGCTGATTGTTTTTACGTGGGTGTCGGACGTAGGACGGAGGCTACTCCGTCCACGACAACGACCACGATACCGCCTACGGCCTCCGTCCCGATGACACCAGCAATCATGTTGACGCCAGCGTCTTCGCCTACGTCCTCCGTCCCGATCACGACATCGATGGAAACCACGTTGAACGAGTTGATGACGTGGCTTGAAACGGAAAACGTCACGCCCGTGAAGAATGACGATGGAATTATTGGGTTACCCTCGTCCATCGTTGCCCCGCAATCGGTGACGGATGCGATTGCGGAAAACCAATTGTATCTTGACGTGTACTTTACCTTGTCGTAAAAAAATCCGTGCAAATACGGTACGGACAGCGAACGACGGGAAACGTAAACCGTGATATGTCACACGTATACGACAAAGCGAACACGGGATTCGAAATCAGATGCCGGCTTTGCCGGTTGCGGGTTCGACTCCCGTGCCCTCCGCTGATTCCCGACGCTGAAAATCGCCGAGGAATCCGCACATACCTCACCAAAAAGCCCCGAGTTGCTCGGGGCTTTTTCCATTTCTTGGACATGCCCCCCTCCAGAAGCCCCAATGACCGTCCGATACGTTTTGATACGTTTTGCTACCGTGAAGGGTCGTTGAGCGGAACCTGGTACGGCACCAATGTGGGCACCTTTCGCCGTTTCTCGGCACCATAGTGGGCACCTTTTGATGCGGCGAAAACGGAGCCGAAAACATCGATGATTCGCATGGGTCCGGCCGGTTTTCGAGCGTCGGGCGGCTTCTGATTCTTGGGGCACCAATTCAGATGCCGGATGGACGTTCAGTAGAACGCTTGCAGGGGAGCGGTGGATGCTGGGAAGGCAGTGCGTTGGGAGAGGCCGCCTGTGTGAGCGGTTACGCAAGCACGCCACGTCGTTGCCCCGTTGGCCACACGTGGGGCCAGTGCAGGAAGGCGAGCGGACCGTTGCCTCGTCTGGCCCGACCGCGACTTGGGCTAACGTGGGGGACCAAGTGGGCTCAATGCGACCTCGGCCACACGTCACGCGGTTGGAGCGGGCAGTGCGTCTTGTCGGCCGCCAGCGACTGCAGCGATCGGCGCACGAGGCGATCAGGAGCTCGCGTTGAAGGCGATTGCGGCAGATAATGTAGATCTGATTGCGTCGGGATAATCCGCCGCGCCGATCGGCCTTTCCCAGAATGCCGTGGTCATGACAGGTCGTTCTGGACCATCATACGTTCGACACCAGAGGATGAAACGGATGCGACAGGTCTGGCGAGCCGTTGTCAGGATTCTCGCCGTGCTGCTGATTCTGCCATCCGCCGGTCTCGCGTACTACTGGTTCTACACCATGGCACCCATTCGCCATAAGTTGGACCCGGACTGGTACCGGCGCCACTCCGCCCAAGAGTATTGGGATGAGGTCAAAACCGGAATCCGGCGTAGCGGCTGGGGTCACGATGACCCCGTCGGTGCGTTTGCCGATGCCGAGTTCATGGCCTGGGCGATGTCGCAGATTGGATCAGGTGACGACATTTCTAGTTGTTCGGCCGGACATCGGGACAGCGACTTCCGTGAAATCACCAACCAGGATCCTGGCGAATCAGCCGCCGAGTGGTTGGCCTGGTGGAAGGGCAATGCGTCCAAATCACAAGAGGAGTGGATTCGAGACGGATTCACGCCTTACGGTGTGACGGTCCGTATTCCACCCTCTGAAGCAGATGCGATGCCGTTGCTCACGTTGCTCGGGAATGTGAGCACCGATGGACCGAATCGGATCCCCTATTTTGTGAAGTACAACGCATTTCGGTGGCTGCGTGATTCGGATTTCAATCCTGTCGCCTTCGCCATCTCCCATGTGACCGACTCCACGCCTGCGGAAATCAAGACGGGGCTCCTTGAGTATCTTCGACAGGAAAGAACCTTTCCGACGCGTGACCATGTTGGAGAACTCCGATTCGCGGAGAATGAGGATCCCTATGCTGACCGCTTTCTCCCTGCGATGCTGCAGCCCAGGTTCAAGGCAGGAGTATACGGGATCGTGTTTGGTCTACCGTGCTTGTCGGCTGCGTTGATTGCATTGACGCTGAGGAAACCACGTCACAGAAAGGTCGGACCGTCGCCTGCACCAGAACCTGAACGGTGCACGGCGTCGCCCTGCGAGTCCGAAGAGGCGTGACGAGCAACGGCAAACGAGTCTGGAGTCGTGGGCAATTCGGAGCAACTCAGGAGTGATTGTCACCGGCACGTCATCCAGCCGGCGGAAGCAGACCCAAAAAGGAAGTTGGCCGATGCCCGGTAAGAGAATCTTCTCACAATTCAGCCTTCGCACGCTTCTCATCATCACGACAGGGGCCGCAGTTCTTCTGGCGGTATTCGGGATGTGCAAGCGTGCCCAAGAGCAGCTGTTTCATGACATGCTTGTGGGCGAGACTGGCCCGGTAACTTCTCGTGAGGATTGGCCGGAGCCACTGAAGTCGATCGTCGCCGAAGCAAGCAGGCTCAACCTCGACCCGTCGACAATACAGGTGCATTGCCTCTGCCGAGGAATGGACCTGGAATTCGTGTGGCGAATGCAGGCCTCTCCGGCGTTGTTCGAGCAACTCAAGGAGCGGTGGAAACTCACGGAGGTCACCAAACCGGATTGGCCTATTCTGCAAGGCCGGAGTTCGATTTCAGGGGAGCGGACTCCATCATGGTGGTCCGCAAAGGATGACGGGCAGACCGCTTTCTTTGTTTGCCCCCAGACGCTCGCCGGGGAAAAAGGCGATCGCTTTCTGGTGGCGCTCGATAAGCGACGCGACATTATATTCGTTCGGTATTGGTTCAATTTCTGACGCCGCCCGAATTCTATCGACGAGGGCGCAGGTATTGTGTCCGCGCGAGACGCATAGCGAGAAACCGTTGCGCGATTGAAGTGTTCGCTGGAAGTCGGAGCGACTTGACTTCGGCGTACCATCGGCCGCACGTGTTTGACCGTCGGTCGGCTGCCCTCTACATTCACGGGTGATTTGAATGTGGCGTCGTGCCGCCGGAGCGGCCGTCGTAACCAAGTAAGAAGGCGCTTTCCCGGCGGGACAATTACAGAGTTCGGCAGAGTAGAATGATGACGAAACAGGATAATGGTCAGCGTAACTGGCGCGTGCGAATGCTTCTGCTCCATGGAACGATGGTCATCGCGCCTGTGGCGCTACTGCTCATTCAGGATCATCTTCACGTCAACACCCTGGGCCTCTGCATATTCAAGGAGATGTTTGGGGTCGACTGCCCCGCCTGTGGCATCACCCATTCTGTTATGGCACTGCTCAGTGGACGTGTCCACGATGCTTTCTGCACTCACCCAGCAGGCCCCATCATCTTCGGGGTCGTTTGCCTCCTGACTGCCTATCTCTGTTTAGTTCTGTTCACGGGACACAAAGTGGTTGAATGGCGAAAGGAGGCAACCCAGGGCCCGCGCGCACTCTGCGGGCTCTTGGCAAGATAGGGAATTGCGCATTGGCATTCAATGCGTTATACCGTCATCGTTGTATTTCCCACAGGAAAGCCAGAGGGAGAAGGAACGA
>CAIPEB010000680.1 GCA_903863885.1 uncultured Planctomycetaceae bacterium
ATTTCTTAGCCGCGACGTTGTGCGTCTTGTCTGTTCTGGTTACGGCAGCCAGCGCCCAAAGGGAAGGTGTACCCAATACGGGATCATCGAACCCGGGTGGCGGGCTCGGCATAGCGGACATCCTGCAGGGATCGGGACCGATGGCAGGCTTTGCAGGAGAAACAGACCACGTAACGCTGTCAGCTGCTTTCCACTTGGTGAATGGCTCTCGCGACGGAACGCTGACGCTGACTGCCTCCTGCGACGCTGAATGGCACGTCTATTCGATCACTCAGAAGGACGGCGGTCCACAGAGGTCCAAGATCCTGGTGGCCAAGTGCGCGGACTTCGAACTCCTGGGTGACTTCCAGGCAGAACAACCGCCCGCGATCAAGAGTTACGAGTACTTCGATGTGCCTGTGGAAGAGCACGCGGGAGTCGTGACGTGGTCCGCGCCGCTCCGCATTGCGAGCGACGCAAAGCCGGATCAAACGGTCATTCACTTGGAATACAGCGGTCAGGCATGCACAGACGCGGGTGCGTGCATTCCGATCTCAAAGAGGCTGGTCGAGGCCCGCCTTGCCGGTGGAATGGAGCAATTCCCCGAAAGTCCTGCTCAAAAGTCGCCGCCGGCCAAGGAGAGCGCAACGCCGGCAAATGCGCCGCTCGTAGGAGCCAAACCAGCGACGGCACTGGATCCGGATAAGATCCGCAGCGAGGATCGGCAAGGCGGCAGGTCGCACACTGGTTTTGTGCTGCTGACGGCGTTTACCGCAGGCTTCCTTCTGAATTTCATGCCGTGCGTGCTTCCGGTGATTGGCTTGAAGGTCATGGCTTTCGTCCAGCAGGCCGGAGACAGTCGCCGGCGGGTCTTCGCGCTGAATGTCTGGTACAGCCTCGGCCTGATGACGGTGTTCATGGTGCTGGCGACGCTGGCCGTATCCGTCGGTTTGGGATGGGGCCAGCAGTTCAGCAGCGTCACGTTCAATGTGGTGCTGAGTTCCGTCGTATTTGCGTTTGCGCTGAGCTTTCTGGGTGTGTGGGAGATTCCAATCCCCGGCTTTGTCGGATCGAGTGACGTTCAATCGCTGGCCGACAAGGAGGGGCCTGCGGGAGCATTCGTCAAAGGCATCCTGACGACGGTCCTCGCGACTCCCTGCAGCGGTCCGATGTTGACTCCGGCCCTGACCTGGGCCGTTTCACAACCCCCGTTGATCACCTACGCGGGATTTGCCTGCGTTGGTTTGGGGATGGCCAGTCCCTACCTGCTGATCGGCATATTCCCGAAGTGCATTACCTTCCTGCCGAAGCCAGGAGCCTGGATGGACACCTTTAAGCAACTGATGGGCTTCGTACTGATAGGCACCGTCGTGTTCCTGCTGACCTTCATGCCCATTCCGTATGTGGTTCCGACCGTGGCATTCCTGATCGGACTGTGGGCAGTGTTCTGGTTCATCGGCCGAATCTCGCTTACGGAACCGTTCCTGGTTCAATTCCGCGGCTGGCTGCTGGGAGTGACCTTTGCCTGCTTGATAGGCCTCGTCTCGTTCGCGTGGTTGCTGGACATTATGCAGGACCGATTCCAGCGGGCCGTGGAGCGAGAGGTTGCAGCGCGGAACCTCACCGTCCAATCAATACCAATCAAAGTGAGGAACAGTGGCGAACTGGCATGGCAACCATTCTCGCTGGACCTTCTGACGAAGCTGACGGCGACAGGCACCACGGTGCTCGTCGACTTTACAGCGGATTGGTGCCTGACATGCAAATCAAATGAACGTCTCGCTCTCAACCAGCACGAAACCAAGCAATACGTTGAAGCGAATGGCATCGCCACCTTGAAAGCCGACAAGACCCATCCAGCGCCGGAAGTTGATGAATTCCTGCGGCGACTGGGCAACAGGTCGGGTTCGATTCCGTTTTACGCGATTTTCCCAGCAGGCAATCCGAACCGTCCGATCACTTTGGACGGTCTGTTCACATCGCCCCAACCATTGGTGGAGGCAATGGAGAAAGCCGTCCGTCGTGGCGGGCCGTGACGTGAGCCATCACCTCTGGGGACCGTTCGACCACTTCGCGGTACGTGAACGTCAGTTCATCGGGTCTGCCGTACCCCAGATGTCGGGCGTTTTGCCTCGGTGGCAGGTAACTCGGAATGGCAATTTGCACGACGAGTGCAGGGCAGTCCCCACGGTCCAACAGGTACCGGATTTCTTGCACAGCGTCTGATCCCCGAGAGTCGACAATAAGCGGTGTGCACCCAACCAGCGTCGGCTTTGGCAATCGACATGGCGCGCCGATTGCATAAACCTGTGGAAAACCGTGTACATGGAGGTCGGGATGCGCGTCTTGTCATTCGGATCATGCTGGGTGATAGCTTCGTTTTTTGTCTTGGTCGGCCTGTCCTATGCGTTGGCGGACGATACCGTCGACCCGAAAGCACCAGCGGCAGATGGCGGGGATATTCCAGCGTCTCTGCGACTTGAAGACGCGGACGGCGTGTCGGCGCAGCCTCTTTCTGGCCGAAACCCGGCGGTGATGGAGCTGCGCGCTCCGCTGCGGCGCTGCCTGGCCTACTATTTCTTCCGTCCCGAATCGAATGAGGAACGAGGGCCGTGGGGTGTGATGCACGCCGCGGTGGGGTTTGGCGTCGATGCGTCGCTGCGCGTCGGAAGTCAGACACCCAACGCCATCGGTTGGCTGTGTTGGAACCAACCTTGCTATGGCCGGCAACTTCTCTACAGCGACGGCCGTCAGATCATTCCGCGCTTGGGGCCCGGTTACCAGGGACATGACGGCCAGTTCCTGCAGATCCTGGCTCTGTCTCGCGTGCCTCGGGACTTTGTTTTGAAGGTCGAAGATCGCGATTACACCGTCGAGGACCTTGTTCGGCACGAGCAGGCGACGTGCCGCGCCGGAACCGAATTGACCTTCAAGCTGATCGGTTTGGTGCATTACCTTGGCACCGATTCCACGTGGCGCAGCGGGAACGGGGAGCTTTGGAGTATCGAACGACTGGTGGAGGAAGAACTGGCGCAGCCGGTCATCGGGGCCGCTTGCGGGGGCACCCATCGGATCATGGCACTCAGTTTCGCGGTTCGAAAGCGGCGCAAAGAAGGGCTGCCGGTCTCGGGAGTGTGGCTGCGGGCCGATCGGTGTGCCGCGGACTTCGCCGACCGGGCACTGCGAATGCACAACGCCGACGGCAGCTTCAGCACAAATTGGTTCGAACGACCGGGCAATGCCGATGACATTGATCGTAAGCTGGAGACAACCGGGCACAATTTGGAATGGTTGCTGGTCTATCTGCCGGACAATCGACTGGAGGATCCGCCTATCCTCCGAGCCGCGCAGTATCTTACCCAGTTGATGTGGGACCAACGCGGGCATGAGTGGGAAATCGGGCCGAAGGGCCACGCGATTCACGCCTTGGCTCTCTACGATGAGCGGGTTTTCGGGGGGCAACCCGGGAAACGCAAACACGAACTGACGAGCGAGTCCATCGATGAGCCCGGATTCTGATTAGCACCCGCCCTCGGGCTGCGGATCTGCCGAAGTTCTCGGCAAGATTCGACAGTGCAAACCGGTTGTCGCCGCCGCGACGAGACCGTTCATCGCCAAGTTCTACCTGAGTCAGCAATCGGCGACAAATGCACGAACTGCAGTCAGCAAAGGACGCAGCGCTTAGGCTGGAACGAAGCGTGACTTGCCGCTAACAGACAGCAGCCCGAATGTGAAAACCTGTTGATCGAATTGCGACCGCGCGACGTCGGCTGGTGAGGATTCGATGACGGGGACATGGACCGGCGTGCAAGTGTCGGGGAA
>CAIPEB010000681.1 GCA_903863885.1 uncultured Planctomycetaceae bacterium
AGGACACTCGATGCCCAGGGCGTGGGCGGGTACAGGGACGAATTGATGCGTATGCGGGTTGTCGCTGCCTCGGCCAACAAAGAAGAAAATTTTCCTGAACGGGAAGCGGCGGAAAAGAGAATCGCCGACATACATAGCAGAATCGCGGATCTGACCAAAGAACGGGGCGAGACCGAGAAGCGGACTGCCGAGACGCGTCTGCGATCGGTGCAGGACGCTATCAAGGGAATCCAAGATGAGATCGCCCTGCGCAAGCAGGCGGAGAAAAACGCGACCGACCAGTACAACAGCGGCAAGGAAAAGTTCGGATCGATGTCGGCCACCGAGCAGTGGGGCATCATGCGGTTAAAGGCCCGAGCCGACGCGGCAGCCAACGCAGCAATGAGCGACGAAGACAAGTCGTTCATGTCGCAGGCTGATCGGTACATCGGGTCAGGCGGCACACTCGACGCGGCAGCCGCTGCACGGCGCGAGGCCATCCAGAAGGCCAGAGCAAGAGCGGGAGCGTCGGCATTGAGTCAGGAGGAACGGCAACGACTGGCTTCGGTCGGAACGTCAGAAACGGATGCAATCAGCAAAGAGGGCAATCAGGTCTCGGCCGAACGGATGGGATACGATCGCTACTTCGGTGCCGAAGAGCGCCGCAACGTCATGCAGGCCCAGGCCGTTCAGCAGCGATTGAAAGTCGAGCTAAAGGACAAGCGGATTGTTGCTGTCAACATAAACGATGATATGAACGAGACCGCCCGCATAGTCGCGAACCAAGTCAGCGCCCACCTCGCACAACGGGATGAGATCCTCCGCCGCCAGATCATGGCCGAACTGGGCCGGAATACCGACCAGCAGCAAGAGCAGCAAGCGCGGCAAACGGCAAACCGCCGGGCGGTATACCAATGACCATGACGCCAGACCAGTTCGATGCCTTCCTGGAACTGTCTGCCGTGGGCATCCAGAACGCCTCGCTGCACGATGCGATGCAGGACTGTCTCGACGTGATTCACGGCGGCGTGGAAGACGCCTTTGCTGCGAAGGTCGATTCGGCCGGCGCTGCATGGCCACCGAGAAAGGACAAGCTGACCCACCCGCTATTGGTCAAGTCGGGTAAGCTGAAAGCAGCGGCCACAACTGGCGGAACCGTCGGGGACAGAGAGTTGACGACGAGCATCAAGGGCGCAGACGTTCCCTACGCTGCGACCCACCAGAACGGCAGCACCAAGCGGAACATCCCCCGCCGCGAGTACCAGTACGCCACTGAGGAGACGCTGGACGCCTGCGCGGAGATCATCGCCGACGCGGGACTTGAGGCCATATTCCCACATTGACAGGCGGCACCCGTATCGCGCAGAATGCGCGGCGTGAAAGCACCTCCTTTACGTCGCGTGTTCAAGAGCCCTGGCATGTTGCCGGGGCTTTTTTTTTGGTCTGTATCCAGCAGATATAAGGAACTGCCCATGTCGAAGTCCGGTTACTCCGTCGTTGTCGCCAGAAAGACTCGTCGCGCCTACACACTGCCCGGCGATCTGGTTCGCATCGTCGCCACCGGCCTGACACGCCAGCAGGCCCACTCCGTTGCGGATTACGAGACGATCGTCGGCAAGGGCGAGTGCGTCCATGTTCGAGCACCAGGCAACAACACCGAGCCCGTCAGCCCCGAGGGGATCACGTACCGCGTGGTCAGGAGCAAGATCGCCGGGGACGTCATGTGCATCGCATTCGAGGAACGGAAGGCCGTCGGGCAGGCCGTCTATGTCAACGACGATGCGGCCGCGCCGATCTTCGCGCATGACGTGTCGGTGGTGTACGTGAGGCGCGGGTACAGAGGCAAGGGGCTGGAGTCCAGCATGGTGGCGCGGGTGGTCGGGGAGAGCGAGCGAATCTAGCGCGCAGGAGTTTAGATTGTGGAGAGCGGTTGTCAAAACCGAAAAACAGTGGTTGTCCGACAACCGCGAGGGGGCTTTTCGGGCGCTTTTTAGCGCTTATTGAGACTGGCCGAAAATCTCAAAAAGACTGGAAAATAAGGCATTTTCCGAGCATTTCACAAGCGCCAGTCTCAATAAAATTCCGTTAGAAATCCGTTGCTCTATCCAACTGAGCTATGGGCGCATGAATGTTGAAGCGGCCGAAACAGACGGTCGCCGAGCGGACGCATTTTCGCAGCGTGGCGGGATGGAGAGGGAGCACGTGCCCCGCCGAGCCGAGGTGCCCTGACGCTATCCGAATGCCCGACCGATCGAACACGCCCAGTTTAGCAACCGGAGCCGACTCGAGAAAGACTCGCAGCGCGAGACTTCCCGCGAGGCGACATACGGGACGGCCGCGGAACGGCCTTCGACCGGGCTGCGGCAGATCCTCGGACGGCACGCCGGTCACTTTGACTTTTGCGGCGGCGGCCTGCGTATCACCGACAGCGTGAACGGCGGCTCGGATTTGGTGTTGACGCAACCGGGAAAAACGCGGTCGAAGTTGGCAGCAATGACCTCATCGCCCCGCACAACCGCTTCGCTCGGACCGTCCAACTGTCCCGCAGATCCGTCGTTATCGCCATCCTGCGCGACCGTTTCGACGTGCCCCTGCAGATCGACCGTACGAATCGCATTGGCCAGGATGTCCGCGACATGAATGCGGCGCGAAGCCTGATCGTAGAAGATGCCGTCCGCCGACTTCAACAGCCCGGGCGGCGTAATCACTTCCCGGCGTTCGACCGCGCCGGACCGGCTCAGTACGAGTTTCTCGATCAGCCCGTCGCCGCAGTTCGCGACATAGAGATTGCCCGCTTCGTCGAAGTCGATCCCGTCCGCGCCGACGGGAATTTCCTGGCATTTGGTCGTCATCGTGGCAACCAGATGCGGATCGCCGCCGCCCGATTTGATGTGCACATTACGCTCGTCGAGTCTGAACCGGAAGATCGAGCTGACGGTCTCCTTCGCATCGGTCTTTCCCGTGGCGGAATCAGTCACGTACACATATCCGTCCCGGATCGCCACGCCGTTGGCGATTTCCAGTCCGTCGGCCACGACCTCGACCTTGTCGGCGCGGCTGTCCACGACGCGTACGCAGAGCAAGCGTGAATTTCCGGGCTTGTCATCCATGAACTGGCAATCCGCCACGTACAGGTCACCCGACGGCGCCTGCCGCACGCCCATCGGGAAAACGTGCTTCGTGTCCGGATGCAGCGGCAGCTTGCAGAACAGACTCACGGCATCATCACGCGCGATCTTCATCAACACGCCGGGCGAATTCGGATCGGTGAAATTCGGCACCGAGAGAATAATCGAACCGTCCTTCAGGACGGCCATGGCATCGGGCGTATTGCAGTTGTCGGGCAGGACGATCGCACGGCGAGCCGGCTTCGATGGCGCAGCATCGGGCTCGGCGCCCCGGGCGGGCAACAGTGAAAGAAATCCGATCGCCGCCGTGATCTTCCAGCTGGGTCGCATGCAGTTTCGCCCCTGAAACAAGGAAACACACGGGTGCGCAAGCCACCCGTGTGCTGTGATAGACTACCGCGTCGTTACGTATCGTAACGGATGACTACGGCCGCCGCAGCATGATGCGGCTGTCGGCCACCGAACAGCCCTTGCCCTGGGCGTGGACGATCAGCGGATTGATGTCCAGTTCCGAGACCTCCGGATGGTTGCAGACCAACTCGGACAATCGCAGCAGCGTATCGACGATGGCGCCGATGTCGGACGGCGGGCTGCCTCGGAAGCCGTCGAGGAGCTTAAAGGCACGGATCTGCCGCACCATGAGTTCGGCCGAGATCTTCCACATCGGAGCCAGCCGGAACGAGACGTCCTTGAGGATCTCGACGAGCGTGCCGCCGAGCCCGAACATCATCAGCGGTCCGAAACGCGCGTCACGGCTCGCGCCCAGAATGACCTCGACGCCCTTGCGGGCCATCTCTTCGATGAGGATTCCCTGCACGTTCGCCCCGGGAACCGCCTTGGCCACGTTGCTCAGGATCTTGTTGTAGGCGGCCGCTGCTTCCTGCGCTCCCTGGATGTTGAGCAGCACCCCCCCGGCATCGAACTTGTGGACAACGTCGGCCGACATCACCTTCATCACGACGGGAACGCCAAACGACTCGGCGATCTGCGACGCTTCCTCGGGCGATGTGGCTACACCGCTCTTGAGGAGCGGCAGGCCGTAACATGCCAGCAGCGGCCGGCACTCGGCCTGGGTCAGGTATCGGCTTTCCTGGCCGTCCAGCGATTCGGCGATCAGTTTCTTGGCTTTCTCGACGTCCAGATCGTGGAAGACCTGCATTTCGCGCCGCGGGATTTCGCTGAGCGTCACAAGCCGCTCGGCGGCCGCCAGGCTGCGGACGGCGTCTTCCGGGAACGGGTAGTTCGGAATGCCCGCGTGCCGCAGGATGTCGACGCCTTGGGCCACGTCCCTTGCGCCCATGAACGCACACACGACGGGCTTCTTGATGCCGTGCACCGCATCCGGCACGACGGCCGCGGTCTCTTCAATATCGGTCATCGATTGCGGAGTCAGAATCACCATGCCCATGTCGACGTTGTCGTCCTCGAGAACGGTCCGGACGGCCGACCGATATCGATCCGCCCGAGCATCCCCGATCACGTCGATGGGGTTGCGCAGCGAGGCGGTCGACGGCAGGGACGCCTTGAGCTTCTCCTTGGTGGACTCGCTCAATTCGGCCAACTCGAGGCCGAATCGCACGGCGGAGTCGGTGGCCATGATGCCGGGACCGCCGGCATTGGTGACGATCGCCACCCGCCGGCCGCGCGGCAGGGGCTGAGTGCAGTACAGAGCTGCCGAGTCAAACAGTTCGGCGATGGTGTCGACTCGCTGCACACCGCTCTGAATCAGCAGTGCGTCGTAGACGGAATCGGAACCGGCCAGAGACCCGGTGTGGCTGCTCACGGCCTTCGCGCCTTCGGGAGTCCGCCCCGACTTGAGGCACAGCATCGGCTTGTGCGTCTCCCAGAAAATCTCCCGCACCGTCTCGATGAATCGGCGACCGTCCGAGATGTCTTCCAGATACATCGCGATGACGTCGGTCGTCGGGTCCTTGGCCAGATAGGCCAGCAGGTCGATCTCGTTCACGTCGGCCTTGTTGCCGAAGCTGATAAACTTGCTGAACCCCATGTGGCGTTCTTCCGCATAGTCGAGCACGGAAGTGCAGAGAGCGCCGCTCTGGGAGACGAAGGCGAGGTTTCCCGGCGCGGGCATCTTGCGGCCGAACGCCGCATTCATCTTGACCGACGGATCCGTGTTGATCACGCCGAGGCAGTTGGGGCCAACCAGCGGGATGCCCGCCGCGCGAACCTTCTCGCGCAGCTGCTGCTCAAGTTCGACTCCCTTTCCGCCGACCTCTTTGAAACCGGCGGAAATCACCACCATCGCCTTGACCTTCTTGGCGATCGCCTGATCGACCACTTCAAGGATGCCCGACGACGGAATGATCACGACCGCCAGATCGACGTGCCCCTGAATGCTGACCAGATCCGGGTAACAGTGCACGCCCAGCACATTGTCAGCCTTCGGATTGATCGGGTAAACGGAGCCGTGAAACTCATTGAACAGCAGGTTGCGGAAGATGTCGTTGCCGACCGTGCCGCGACGCGTCGAAGCCCCCACAACGGCGATGGACGAAGGTTTGAAAATGGCATCCAGCCTCGAAGGCAAGAACGACTCAGACACGGAATCTCCTCTCGAGAAAGAGTGTTGACACAGCGGGTTCATGCGAAGACCAGCGAAAACCAACGCCGCATGCTGCACGCCTGCTCGCGTCGCCCAGATCCTCGACGGTGAAGTTCCTTGCTCGGGCCATAAGCCAAGTCGGAAAATGCCGCACAGCATTGGTCCGGCAGGAAAGAAATCAATCACGCTCCTGGAGCGGTGATGAACGTCATGAACGGCGGGCTCTTGGGAAGGCGGAGCTCAGTATCCGGCGAAAGATGCTTTCCAGAAGTCATCGTTCACAATATATCCGCCTCGCGTGTCGTCCGAAACCCATCACAAATGCGAAATGCCGACGACTCGCAAAATAATCGTCAAACCGGTGCGCGAAACACGAGATTTCTTGGCCGGCACCCGCGCGGAAAGCGTAAGAATTTGACCCAGCGTCCTGCGGATGGTATCACGGTGTTCCCCGGACACGAAAGTTTCGTGCACCGGTTTCGATGCAGACGGTGGTTGGTTGGGACCGCTCTTTCGTCAACGGCGCGAACCGTCGCGAAACCTGTCGTCACCTCGCCCAGCACACCGGCACCCTACCCTCCCCACCGCCTGGAACTGATGATAGGAGAACCGCGATGAAGCGAGAAAATCCGTCGTCCTCCACGACCGCCGCAAAGCCCTCACGCCGCGAATTCCTGCAAATCGGCGGGACCGTTGCGGCCGCGTCCGCACTGGCCGGCGTCGCCCTGCCCCGCGTCCATGCCGCCGAGGACAATACGATTCGACTCGCGCTGATCGGCTGCGGCGGGCGAGGCAGCGGCGCTGTGGTCAACGCATTTGAGGCCACCGGCGGCCCCGTGAAACTCGTTGCCATGGCAGATCTTTTCGAAAACCGCCTCAAGGTGTCCCACGCCAGCCTCACCGAACTTCACCCCGACAAAATGGATGTCCCGGCGGACAGACAGTTCATCGGTTTCGACGCCTACCGCAAGGCCATCGACTGCCTGAGACCAGGCGATATCGCGATGGCCTGCACTTACCCGGCATTCCGCGTTGCACACTTGGACTATGCAGTCGCGAAAGGTGTGCACGTCTTCATGGAAAAGTCATTTGCGACCGATCCTGTCGGAATTCGCCGGATCATCAAGGCCGGGGAAGCTGCGGAGAAGAAGAACCTCAAGATCGCCGCCGGCCTGATGTGCCGACACTCGAAGAACCGCCAGGAACTCATTCGCCGCATCCGCGAAGGCGAACTCGGCGATATCAACCTGATCCGTGCGTATCGCATGGAGCCCGTGGGCCCCATGGGTCCCAAGCCTGCCGCCGATAACGAAATCCTCTGGCAGATCCGCAACTCGATCCGCTTCCTGTGGGTCTCCGGCAGCCTGTGGGCAGAGATGGACATCCATCAGATCGACGAGATCTGCTGGCTGAAGGACGCCTGGCCCGTCTCAGCACACGGCATCTGCGGCCGAGCGGCCAACAGCACCGATTGCAGCCAGAACCCGGACAGTTTTTCCGTGGAATGGACGTTCGCCGACGGGGCGAAAGCGTACGATGTCGTCCGCTACCTGCCCAACTGCCACGACGAGTTCGACACGTTTGTCCACGGAACGAAACGGGCCGCCCAGTTTTCGGGTCCGATCCACGTCGGAATGGTGCACACCTACAAGGACCAGCGGTGCGATCCGAATAATATCGACTGGCGGGCACCCAAGGAGGAAATCACCCCCTGGCAGGCCGAGTGGAACGTGCTGCTCGATGCCATCCGGAACGACCGGCCGCACAACGAAGCCAAGCGAGCCGCTTACTCCAATTTGGCCGACATGATGGGCCGTGCCGCCATGCATACGGGCAGGGTCATCACCTGGGACGAGATGATGACGTCGAACTTCGAATGGGTGCCGGGGGGAATCGACGCCGTGAATGAAAACTCGAAGCCATGGCTCGTGGCCGACGCACAAGGACGCTATCCGGTCCCGGTGCCCGGCCAGTGGAATGAAGTGTAAAACGCGGCGATCGCAACAGGGAGGCCACGGATTCGCACGGATTAACACGGACAAATCTACGAGCTATCGGCGCCGAGCGTCCCTGGATTAGCTTCCATGCCGCACGGCCGCGCCGCTGGCGGTCTCACAGCGGCGCGATCTCCCAGCCGAATACGTCATCGTCGAGATCCATCAGTCGCGGCAGATCGCCGTGCCCTGCGCAGATTGCATCAACGGCCGCGGCATGAAAGGCCATCGACTCCCAGTCCGCGGATAACTGATCGACCGGCAACGAGTTCGGCAGCCCGGGCGTCAGTACCTGGCTGCCCGGCGTCTTGGCCAGCGGCGATCGGGCCCGGGAACTCTCACCTTCTCCGCTGCCCACCGCATTAAGGTGGTTGATTACCGCCAGCGCGTCCGCCGGCGAAACGTAATTGTCTCCGTTGGTATCGAGGTAGTATGTCGGCGGCGTTGCCACGTAGGGCAATGCGTGCGCCCCGTTGGCATTCAGTTCGTTGAGGATGACCAACACGTCGATCGGAGCAACCCGCCGGTCCTTGTCCACGTCGAGTGCATTGACCGGGTTTTTCCAGCGCGTACTCACCACCGGCTGGAAGTCCCACTTGACGTTCTGGCCGGATATCGTGACCCCGGACACATCGATCGGCTCCGGCAAACCGCCGCCTTCGATGTGCAGGCTCCATGTTCCGTTGGGCAGCTGCAGGTCGTATCCGCCGGTGGAACTCGTGGTCGTCTGCTTCTGCAGTTGATCCGAAACGCGAGTTGCGGTCAGCGCGGCTCCGCTGATCGCATTGGTCACATCGCAGATTGCGACATCGGTGCGACGAGTGCGGCATCCCACGCCGGTCAGGAATACGTCCCCGGCCCGCTTGCCGAAATTCTCGCCGCCGATCCCTGCGTTGTAGGTGACATTATTCTGGGTGTACGGTCCGGTCACGATCGCACTGCCGACTTCCAGATAACCGGGATTCATCAGGGCCTGTCGGTGCGACGGACTCTTGAACAGCACTTCCACGAGATTGTCGGCCACTTCACGCAGGTCGGGCAGGCTGCCCCCCGAGACACCCCACCAGGCAAGATTCTCGCCGGCAGCCAGAAAGGACGTATACCCGGCCGCCGACAACCTCTGCGACAACGTCGAACCGTTGGAGCCCGTGTGGCTGAACGTATTCGTTTTCAGGAGGTCCGCAACATGCCCGCTGATCGCATCGCGCAGCTGGGTATTGCGAGCCAGAGGCGGTTTGGGATCCGCGGTAATCGTGCCCGGACTCAGCCCGTCATTCAGCCCGGCCCCATAGCGCTGAGCTGCTTCCGCGGGATGAGCGCGCACCCAGTTGATCAGCTCATTGAAATGCTGCTCGCCCGCTGACATCGGCCCAGCCGCGAGCAAGTGCCGTCCCTCCAGACACTCGAAGGCCATGCAGCGGTTCATATCGCCCCCCTGCCCACTCACTTTGCCGATTGGCAAATCCGATGCGAGCCACCCACCCGCCCCAAGTATCGCGCGCCGCAGGTTCGGCGGCAAGACTTAGACGGACAGCGAATTGCGAGGGGTTTCAGGCAAGAGGCCGGTCCGTGATAATACGCCGAAACGAGGAATGCCCGAGGCGAGAGGAACCCTAAGGATGGCCGAAGACAAATCGCACGAAAAGCTGACTTTGACAATCATGCTGCCCGAAAGCCTGGCAAAACGACTCAGCCTGGCGGCAAATCGGACCGGACGGACACTGGCCGATATGGCGCTTGACGTGCTGGATCGAAACCTCCCGAAGCTGGATCAGGGAGTCAAGCGGGCACCTTACACTTGATTCGACACCCTGCCCGACCCGACGAGCCTCCAGCGACTGGCCCAGATCTTGCCGATCCGGTGATCCGCCATGGGTGTTTTTACGACAATCGTCGGATAGATTGACGGGCCAAGCGGCCCCTTCACCCGAATCGCCCTGCATATCATCCGCCACGTCGGACACATTCGCCTGGGAAATCGAACCGCTGCCGAAACTTTGGAAGCATGGCGGGGTTTCTTCTAAACAGTCGCCTTTGTACCCGGCCCAGAAGGAGATCTGCCTGCCGACGAGAGCTTTGGCCGACTCACGCGCAGGAAGACCCGGACAGGCCATCCGAACCGAGAATGTCGAGTTGTGCCGGACGCTCGTGAAATCTCCGGGGCCGGCGCAATCCTCACAAATCGCCGGACTTTTCACGGGACGCAATCACTCAGGAAATCTCGGTGGCCCTACGCAACCGTGCATTTTTAAACAGTTTCCGAATCGTTTCGAGAGAAAGGGTGTGAGAATGCAGACTCGCAGTTTGTTTACCTGGCTGGTGGCCGCCGTTCTGGTGGCCGGCATGGCAGCTTCCGCCACGAATGCGGCGGAACAGGGCGGGCGACGCGGCGCACAGGGCGGCGGACCCGGCGGCCCCGGTGGACCCGGCGGCGGTCGCGGCTTCGGCGGCGGCATGATGGGCGGAGGGGGCGGACTCCTGGGATTGCTGCGGATGGAAGAAGTCCGCAAGGAAATCGAGCTGAACGACGATCAGGCCGCCGACGTGAAGAAGCTCGAGGAAGAACTGCGAGGCCAGCAGCCGCAGGACCGGCCGAACTTCCGCGAAATGACCGAAGAGCAGCGGACCAAGGCCATGGAAGACATGCGCAAGCGGATGGACGAGCAGGCCAAGAAGTCCAAGGCGAAGCTCGGCGAAATTCTGCTGCCGCACCAGCTGGAACGACTGGAGCAGATCAGCCTGCAGATGACCATGCGAATGGGCCTGGCCATGGCGATGAACAACGAAGAACTGCTGGCCAAGCTGAAGATCACGCCGGAACAGAAGGCCAAGCTCGAAACGATTCGCAACGAATCAATGACCGCCATGCGGGAAATGTTCCAGGGCGGTGGAGACAACACGGATCGCGACGCCATGCGCCAGAAGATGGAAGCAGCCCGCAAGGAAGTCGAAACGAAAGCCATGGCCGTGCTGACCGATGAACAGAAAGCCGAACTCGAGAAGATGAAGGGCAAGCCGTTCGAAATGCCGCAAGGCGGCATGTTCGGCGGACGCGGCCAGGGCGGACCCGGCGCTGCCGGTGGCGATCGTGGCAACCGTCGCCCACGCAACAACAATAACTGATCGCCGCTCAACCCGAGTGCCTCAGGACTGAGCCTGTGACGCATCCCGGCCGATCGGGCTCAGCATTTTGAGATTGCCTGCTACGATAATGCTCTCGCGGAAATGCCGAGACAACCCGGCCGTTCCCGCGAGAGTTTTTTGTTGCGCGACTGCCGGATGCCCGATGCCCGATGCCGGTAGATGTCGAACGTGAAAGCCGCAATCCCTCCAGACTCCAGACTCCAGACTCCAGACTCCAGACTCCAGACTCCAGACTCCAGACTCCAGACTCCAGACTCCAGACTCCAGACTCCAGACTCCAGACACCAGACTCCAGA
>CAIPEB010000682.1 GCA_903863885.1 uncultured Planctomycetaceae bacterium
ATCAGCACCAGCGCGTCCAGCGGTGTGTCTGCACCGTCGGCATTGACGTCAAACTGATTGCTCGGATTCGTATAGTAGGGCGGTGCCAGGAAATCGCGTTTGGAATAGTGCAGCGGGTCCAGTTCGCCGAACGTGTAGCCCTCGGCATGTTCGCCCGCGGTCAGGACGACGTTGCGGATCAGATCATTGAGAACGCTGCCGCCGCTGGTGCCGGCACGGTCGTACCAGTCGCCGTATCCCTCGGGCTGGACTTCCGACAACGTGTACGTGCCAGGCAGCAGATCGTCGAAGATGAAGTTGCCGCTGGCGTTCGTGAGCAGGGTCCGCAGCACGGAAGCACCTGTCTCATCGGTTCCGATCAACGTGATGCTGACATTCGCGATCCCCGGTTCACCACTGCCGATCAGGATATTGCGGTCGTGATCGTCGAACACCGTGCCGGCAATGCTCGCGCCGCCCAGGTAACCGAAATTGACATTCGACGCCGCGGGTTGGAGCTGAGTCAGAGTCTTCTGCGTGGCTGCGTCCAGCACCGCATCCGGATCGACGACCACCGCCAGGCTCGGCGGCACACTGGCCGGATCGACCACGATCGAATAGCTGATACCCCCGCCGTCGCCGTCGTCCACGGGCAGACCCGGCAGCGAGTAGTTCCCCAGGCTGTCCGTCGTCAGCGTGAAGACCTCCGCGGTGCCATCTCCGTCGATGTCCGCCGACACGTTAACCACCACATTCGCCATGCGTTCACCGGAGTCGGGCAGTCCATTGCGATTACTGTCGCGGAAGACGGTTCCATCGATCCGGCCCGGTCCTCGGAAACCGAAATCGACCGTGTCGAAGACCGTATCCACGGGCAGGTTCATGAAGTAGGGGTTGTTGGCCGTCGTAAGCGACAAACCGGCCGGAACCGTTCCCGGTTCAACTTCGGCACGGTAGAAGCCGCCTGGCAGATGCTCAAACAGGTAGCGTCCTGCGACGTCGCTCGTGGTCTGGAACACCTGATCGTCGGCGGTCCCCAAGAGGTTATCGAGACCCAGGTAAGTCAGGCGCACTCCCACGCCGCTCAGCCCCGGCTCCCACGCATCGACCAATCGGTTGCCGTTGGTATCAAGCCACACGAAATCTCCCAGCGACGACGTGCCCATGAAGCCAAAGTCGATCGTGTCGTTCAACTGGCCCTGAGCCAGCGGCACCGGCTGGCCGGCGTGATTGTCAGAATCAATCGCCGGGTTTCCTCCCTGATGGATGGGGCTGCGGGCGAAACCTGTCGGCGTGGCCGCACTCACGACAAACGTCGGCGGCGTCGCGAGACGGCCGCTGTAGCTTTCATCCAGCAGGAGATTGTTGAATTGATAGTTCCCGCCGGCATCGGCCGTCGCAACGACTGTCGTAATCGCGCCGTTGGGATAGGTGATGGTCAACGCGACCGGCACGGTTGCCAAGCCGACTTCGCCTGCATCCTGGATTCCGTCGGCATCGGTGTCGCTCCAGACCCGGTCGCCGATTCGGGACGTCGCGAGATAGTAACCGAAATCGGTCTGTGCCGTCTGGCCGCCGGCCAGCGTCACCGTCAGCGGGTCCGACTGGCTCTGCCCCGCCGTGTTCGGCGTTCCCTGTGAGTGCCACGCCCCGCGCAGCACGCTGCCGTCGTCTCCCACGTCCACGGTGTATGTGCCGGCGGGAAGACCGGTGAAACTGTAGTTGCCGCTGCCGTCCGTGCTCGTGGCGGCGACGACGTTCCCGAGCGGGTCCAGCAGTTGTACCGTGACCCCTGCCCAGCGACCTGCCTCCCCGGCGTCCAGCGTGCCGTCGGCGTTCGTGTCCCGCCAGAGCGTCCCGCTGATCGCGTTGGGTGAGGTCGCGTCCCGATAGCCGAAGTCGGTCGTCAGATTTACCGCCGCGCCGATGGTCAGGGTCACCTCGGCAATGCCATCCGTCGGTCCCTGCGGGTCAACCGTGTTAACCAGCGGATCTGTTGCGGCGCTCGGCAGTGTCGTTGCATCGACTCGCACGATGTATGTGCCGGCCGGATTCAGTGCCGGGAAGTAATACTGACCGTTCTCGTTCGTGCGGGTCGTCCACAGCAGCGACGTCCCGGTGGCGTCGTACAGTCGCAAAGTCACGCCTTCCAGGCCTTCCCCCGCGTCGGCAACGCCGTTTGCGTTTCGGTCCAGAAATACCGTGTCCCCGATCAGTCCGTCCGACGTGGTCTGCCCAACCGGTGCAAAACCGAAATCCAGGGTCAGATCGCCGGCCGGCGAGAGGTCCGAAACCGCGCCGGTGTTCGGCGTCGCGATTCCGTCGGCATCGAACGTCGGCCACAAACCGTCGAGCACGTGATTCGAATCGTTGACCCACACCAGATAGTCATCGGTCCCCAAACCATCCGTGACGGGAACTCCCGAGAAGACGTACGTCCCCGCGGCATCGGTCAGCGTGGTGGCCACGATCGGTTCGCCGACATCCCGCAAGCCGTTGCCGTTGGTATCCCGGATCAGCGAAACGGAGATACCCGCAATCCCGGGTTCGCCGGCATCCTGGATTCCATCCGCGTCCGCATCCAGCCAGATCCGGTCGCCCACCGCCGCGCCTTGGTTGGCCTGTGGCCGATAGCCGAAGTCCGCGTTCACGAACACGTCGCCCGGAGCCAGTATCAGCGGCGTGCTGCGATTGTCCAACGAACCGTCCGGATCACCGGTCTGTGTATAGCCGCCCGGCGTCATCCCGCCGTTTACCACGACCACATACGCTCCGGCAGCTACACCGTTAAACACATAGCGGCCCGAGCCGTCGGTGATCACCATGGCCACCAGCGTTTCGTAGGTGCCGTTACTGTCCGCGTCGCGATACAGGCCCACCGCGAATCCCGACAGTCCCGGTTCGTCCGGCTGCTGCAAACCGTCGCCATTGGCATCGATCCACAACTGGTCGCCGATCGCGCCCGTAGCGCCGACCGACGGGTTCGTGCTGTCGCCCGGCGTCACCCAGTTGTAGCCGAAGTCGTTGTTCAGCGACTCCTGCCCGGCCGCGACGGTCACGGTCGTGACATTCGCTGACCCGATTCCATTGGGATCGTAAGTCGGGTTCAGACCGGACGACGGCGTGACGGTGACCGTGTAGTCGCCGGGAGCCACGTGCCGGAAGACATAACCGCCTTGGAAATCGGTTGTCGTCGTGCCCACCACAGTCCCCTGGCTGTTGCGAAGCGTGACCGTCAGGCCGGAAAGACCGCTCTCGCCTGCGTCCTGCCGACCGTCGCCGTTCTCATCCAGCCAGACGCGATTCCCGATCACCGCCGTCATAGGCGACGGGACGGTGGCGGTCGCCTGATCATCCTCGCCGGGGATTTTGTTGCCGGGTGTCGAGTCGGGATCCAGATTCGAGCTGCTGGTCACTTCAGCGCTGTTGACGTAATTGCCGCTGCCTGTCACCAGCGTCAGGATGTTCAGCGTCACGGTACTTTCATTATCGAGCGCGCCGATCGTCCAGATACCGGTTACGGGGTTGTAGGTGCCGGTACCGTCAAAGCCCAGGTAGCGGTATCCGGTGGGCAGTTGGTCCGTCACGGCCACGTTCGCGGCCGCATCGGGCCCGCCATTCGTGACGGACAGCGTAAAGGTCACTGTATCGCCCAGCGTGATCACGCCGTTGCCGTCCGCGTCGCCGGTCAAGGCCACCGTCTTGCTCAGACTCAGGTCCGAGATCGCCGGTCGTGTCGAGTCATCGTCGTCCTCGTCCGGTGTCTGCACGCCGTTGTTGGGCGTGCTGTCCGGATCAAACTGATCGGCCGCCGTAATCTGTGCGTAGTTCGTGTACTCGGCCGTCGTCCGATTGGCCACCACCGTGCCGTCGAACGTCAGCGTCACCGTGCCGTTGCTGGCGATGCTCAGGCCGCTCCACGATACGATGCCGCCGGCGAACCCGCCGCCGTTGCTGATGTTCGTCGGATTGCTGTAGCCGCCGGGCAGCACATCGCCGACGCCCACTCCGGTGGCGTCGTTGGGACCGCTGTTGGTCACCGTGATCGTGAACCGCACGATATCGCCCGCCGTGATGCCGCCGCTGGAGTCGACATCGGTCAACAGCGTTTCACTCTTGGCGAGCGACAAGTCGGCGACCGGGTAGACCGTGGGCGTGATGGTGGCTTCGTCGTCCTGGGTGGGCGGATCGGTGTCCGGCGTCGCATCGGGTTGCGAATCCGGGTCGAACTGGTCGCTGTCGGTGACTTCCGCCACGTTGGTGTAGGTGCCGGTGGCGTTGACGGTGGCTTGGAAGGTGAGCGGCAGGCTGTTCCCATTGGCGATGCTCAGACCGGTCCAGGAGACGATGCCGCCGGCAAAGGTGCCGCCGTTGCTGATGGTGGCCGAGTTGCTGCTATAGCCGCTGGGCACCACATCGCCCACACCCACGCCGGTGGCGTCGTTGGGGCCGCTGTTGGTCACGGTGACGGTGAACAGCACGGTGTCCCCGGGCGTGATGTTGCCGCTGCCGTCGGCGTCTGTCACCAGCGTCACGTTCTTGGCAAGTGACAGATCCGCCTTCGGGTAGATCGTGGGCGTGGTGGTGGCTTCGTCGTCCTGGGTGGGCGGATTCGTGTCCGGCGTCGCATCGGGTTGCGAATCGGGATCGAACTGGTCGCTGGCAGTGACTTCCGCGATGTTGGTGTAGGTGCCGGAGGCGTTGACGGTGGCCCGGAAGGTCAAGGCCAGGTCGGTCCCGCTGGCGATGTTCAGGCCGGTCCAGGACACGATTCCGCCTGCGAAGGCGCCGCCGTTGCTGATGGTGTTCGGGCTGCTGTAGCCGCTGGGCAG
>CAIPEB010000683.1 GCA_903863885.1 uncultured Planctomycetaceae bacterium
CGGCCAGAATCGCGCCGCTGCCGGCCTGGCTCTGCGCCAACGCCGACTCGGTTCCTTCCGCCGTAATGTGTACATCGGTGGCCGTTAACTGCACGTTGCTTCCCAGCAGAGCGGTCACGGTCCCGCCCATCACCACCTCCGAGGACGACGAGCCGACCGACACACCCGTAGCAACGCTGAGGCCGATTGCGTTGGTACTTCCGCTGAGAGCACTTTCGGCCTTCACGTTCACCGTCTGGGCCGCGATGCTGGATTTGTCGATCGTTGTGCAGACCGTCGGATTCAAAGTCGCTTTGCTCACGGAACCGGCGGAAGCCGCGGAAATCAGCCCGAGGCTCGCCGCGGTCGCGAGTACGTCGTTGTCGATCGCCGCGCTGTTGTCGGCATGCACGGTCAGCACGCCGCCCGCGATGACGGTGCTCTCCCCGATACCCGCGTCGGTCGCAGTAGTCACCGTCGCCACGGACCTCGCTCCGCCGCCGGCCAGCGTGAAGCTGAATCCGTAACTGGCACTGAACGCGATCGCCGCCGAGGCTGCATCGATCGAAGCCGCGTTCTTGGCTTCCACCGTCATCTTGCCCGCGGCCGAAACGTTGGCATTGTCCACTCGTGCAAGAATCCGGCTGTCGATGACGTTCGTGGCGTTGGACACGCCCACCGCAACACTCGACGCATAAAGCCCAAACGAGGCGGCAACCGAGGCCGCCAGGGCCTGCGAATCGATGCTCGACAGATCCTGAGCGACCAGGCTCAGATCGCCGCCGGTCGTGATGCTCGCCCCGTTCTCGCCGTCGATGTAGGCACGCACGTCGGTGTAGATGCCGTTGTTCGTGCTCGCTCCCGCGCCGCTGATCGCGATCGCGACGAAGCCTCCGGAGATCGCCACCGACCCCGAAACAACCTTCGATTCAATCGACTGCTTCGAGAAAGCGCTGAAGTCCAGATCGTCGCCCGCGTCGATGGTCGCCCCCAGAGCATAGGCTTTCACTGGAGCCGGGGCGTTCTCGAACACCTGCCGCCAGAGCTTCGTGTCGCCGTAATCCTGCTGGAGCAGGAAGTTCCCGTCGCGGCTGTTGTGCTTGTCGCCGCCCGGAGTCCATTTCTGCAGGTCGCCGCCTCCGACCGGAAACAGGATGAAATCCTGCGCGCCGTCGCCCGAATCTTCATAGGGCACCACGCGGCCGAGATACTGCCATCGGCCGGTGTTGCTGAAGTCCTCGTCGGCCAGGATGACGCTCGCACTGTTCCCGAGGAATCGATACAGCTTGTTCGTATCGACGTCGCGTACTTCCGTCGTGTTCTGCTTGATGCCCGTCTTGCTGCGGCTCAACGTATCCGTGCCGAGATACTCGTACACGTCGCCCGAACGCGCTCCGCCGCCGGACAACTTGACCTTCTGGCCCGTCGTGATGGTCGATGGATCGTCCTCGCCGCTCTCGTAGTCGAAACGGATCGAGCCGTGCGGATCGTAGCCTATGAAATTGCGCGCCACCGAAACGCCGACCGAGGCCCCGAAGCCGACTCCGCCGACAGCGACGCCAACCGCCGCGGTGGCAATGATTGCATCGATCGACGACGTGTTCGTGGCAGCCGCCAGAACATCCCCGGAGGCATCCACCGTGCTGTGCTCGAAATACGTCTCCGCGCCGCTGAGCACGATGTTCAGGGCTTCCGCGCCCGCGCCGGCAACGGAGATGCCGACCAATCCGAGCGCCGCCGATACCGCCGCGGCCGCCGAGGTCGCGTTGATCTTCGCCACATCGTCGGCCTTCAGCGAGACATCGCCCGCGGTGGCCGTCACGCCCTGATCGGCATTGCGTATGAATGCTTCGGTCCCGTTGTCGATCCGGTTCTGGGCCAGCGACACGCCGACCGCGACCGAGAAACCGCCGAAAAGTCCGAACGAGGCCGCCAGAGATGCGGCCCCCGAAATCGCCTTGATCGTGGATTTGTCGTACGCCGACAACAGCACGCTGTCCGCGGAAATACCGCTCGCGCCGTCGCCGTTGATGCTCGCAATCGCATCGGTCGAAATCTGATTCACGGCGCGCACGCCCGAACCGGCCGCACCGATACCGACCGTCATGCCGCCGGCCAATGCCACCGATCCCGCAAAGACCGTCGCGTTGATCGACTCGCTGCCGGTCGCCGAAACCGCCAGGCTGCCAGTCGCCGCGATGCTGGAATCGACGATCTGAGCGCGCACTCCCGTCAGCGCATCCTCGCCGTCGACGTCGTAGCCAATCATGTTCTCGGCAATCGAAACTCCGATCGCGATGCCCACTCCGCCGCCGTATCCCAGTCCGACCGAGGCCGCGATCGAGCCCACCAGCGCCGAGATCTCCGACGTGCTCGTGGCCGTGATCGCCACATCGCCGTTGGCCGTAACGTCGCTGTGGCTGATTGTCGCGTTGGTGTCCGAGGTCACAACGTTTCGCGCCACCGCGCCGGCGCCGCTGATCGCGATGCCCAAACCGCCGCCGATCCCGATGCCCAACGAGGCCGCCACCGACACGGCATCAATGTTGCTGCGTGAAACTTCGTAACCGTAACTGCCCGCACTGCCCGTCTTGCGGAGGTAATACGATCCGCCGTCCTCGACGGCGAGCAGCCAAACCACGCCTTCGTTCACCGGCGACAAACGGACTTCGCCCTTCAGTTTCTCGCCCTGGCCTGCAAAGGCCGCGACCAGCGCCGCCAATACCGCCTTGTCCCCCTTTTCATCGACCGCCGCCTCGTCCACATCGGTTGCCGTTTTGTCCTGATCCGCCTTCGCGGCGTCGTCCAGGTCAGTCGGGCTTAAGGACGGCAGCGATGCCGACAGCGAGAACAGCGGCAGCCCGCCGGATAACGCTGTGACCGTCACTCCGCCGTCGGTCGTCACGATCTGATCCGCATTGGCGATGTACGCATCGACATCCGTGTTGATCTCATTGGTCGCCAGCGACACGCCGATCGCGACCGAGGCGCCGAAGCCTCCTCCCACGGAAGCCGCGATCGATGCGGCCCCGACAATCGCGCGGATGCTCGATCCGTCGTCCGCCTGAATCTCGATCGAGTCGGCGTGAACTCCCGTGGCCCCGTCGCCGTCGATGTACGCCTTGACGTCCATCTCGATCTGATTCTTCACACTCGCGCCGGCGCCGCTCAGACTGGCGGCCCCCACTCCCGCGCCGGATATCGCAACCGATCCCGAAAAGACGATCGCATCGATCTTCTGTTCGGATTTCGCATCGAGGCTCAACGGACCTGACGCGATCACGCTCGAATTCTTGATGTAGGCCTGCACGCCGGCAGCCAGCGGAGTCAGATTGACCTGCTTCCACAGCGTCGTGTCCGCATAATCCTGCTGCAGCAGATACTTGCCCGTCACGGCCAGCACATGATCCTTGCCGTCAGGCACCCACCATACCGGCTTGCTGCCCGACCAGAACCCGTAGCTGACGTGGTCAAAATACTTGCCGCGATTCTTGTCCGGCTTCAGCCAATCGCGGACGACCGACGTCAAGCCGTCGCCCGCCTCGGTGCTCCGGTGGTGGTCGTCGCCCTTCGGGTCCCACCAACTCGGGCTGAGATTCTCGAACGTGGCGTACTTGCCGCTGTTTTTCGCAGAGTCCAGAACCTTTCGCGCATCCTCCGTCAATCCGTCGCCGGAATCGGTGCTGTCGTAATTATTCTCGCCGTCCGAACTCCACCAATCGCCGCTGTCGCTGTCGTCGATGCCGCTCGCGCTGCCCTTAAAGAACTTGTCGGTGTACTGGCTATGCGATTCCTTGAACGTCGTGCTCGCCTCGTCGAACGGAATGAGGTCGCTCACGAACTGCCACTTGCTCGTGTCGCTGAAGTCCGCGCTCTTCAACTGGATGACCGCGTCGGAACCGATGTACTTGTAGAGTTTGTCCGCCGGGACATTGCGGACGTACGTCTTGTTGCGTTTGACCTCTATCCCGTCGTCGGTCGTCAGTCCCTTCTGCCGCCGATACCACTCGGAATAGTCGGTGAACGACTGGTACTTGCCGAGCGACTTCCACTTGCTCGTGTCGGTGAAGTCCGCCTGCTTCAGGTTGACGACGCCATCGGAACCCTGCCACTCGTACAGTTGCCCGTCCGCAACATCCAGGATCTGGCTATCGTTGCTGTTGAGTTCAACACCCGTGGTATCGGTCAAGCCGTATTGCTGCCGGACCTGATTCTCGTAATCGCGGTACGCGAGCAGTGCCTTCTCGAACTCCCACTTGGAAGTGTCCGAGTAGTCAACCTGATCAACGCGGACGAAGCCCGTGTTGCCGATGTACTTGTACAGCCGATACTCGCCGTCGATGTACTTGACGACTTCCGTCTTGTTCTTTTCGACAGCGGCATAATAGGCCGGATCGAGCGGCTGTTCGCCGACATATTCGTACACGTCCCCTGCGCGGGCGCCCTGCAGGATCTTGACTGTGTCGCCCGTGCTGATCTGCTGCGGCACGTCGTTCGTCGTGTAATCAAATTCGCTCTGCGGATTCGGACTGTACCCGATGAAGTTGCGGGCCAGCGCCACGCCGACCGAGGCTCCCACCCCCGCCGCGCCGCCTCCGGCGACCGTGGCCGAAGCCGCGATGATCAGCGCCTTGACCGATGCCTGATTGAGCGCGTCGATATCGACCTGATCCGCGCCGCTCACGACGCTGTTCTCGATATAGGCCTGAGCCCCGCCAAGGATCACGTTCGAGGCATCGGCGCCCGCGCCGCTGACTGCGATGCCCGCAGCTCCGCCGAAGCCTATGGCCAGCGATGCGGCCGCGGCAATCACGCAGATCGAGGCTTTTTCCGTGGCCTGCACGGTGAGGTCGTCGTTGTTCAGCGTCAGCCCGTGGCCCGCATCGTCGACGTATGCAGCTACCGCGTTGTCGATCGTGTTGCGCGCCAGCGCCACGCCCACCGAGACCGATACGCCGGCGGTTCCGCCCAGCGACGCCGCCAGAGAAAACGCCGCAGCGACCGAGGAAATCTGCGACTCGTCCTGCGCGGTCAACGTCGCCTTCCCGACACGGATCCCGCCGCTCTGACTGCCCACGAGCGAATCGCCATCGACATACGACTTGATGTCCATCGCGATCTTGTTCTCGGCATAGACGCCCGAACCGCTGGCCGCCACGCCCGCGACGCCGCCTGCCGCCACGGCCGCCGAACCGGCGAAGACCAGCGAGTCGATCGTCTGCTGCGCGAGCGAGCCAAGCGTCAAAGTCCCGCTCGCATGGATCGTCGAGTCTTCGACGTACGCCTTCAGAGCGGCTCGCGGCTTGCCGTCGTCCGGCGTGCATCCGATGTAGTTCCTCGCCACAGCGATGCCGATCGACGCGCCCACGCCGGTCGAACCGCCGCCGCCAATCGCCACCGAAGCGGCCACGACGAGCGAAGTAATCAGCGACTGGCTCGTCGCGTTCAGCGTCATGTCGCCGGCGCTCGTGATCTTGCTTCCCTCGACGAATGCATTCGTATGCGTGAGGACCACGTTCTGCGACACCGCACCCGCGCCGCTGACCGCGATGCCGGCCGCGCCGCCGAAGCCCGCGGCCAACGAAGCGGCGGCCGTCACAACGTTGACCATGCTGCGCGACACGCTCAGCGACGAACCCGCCTTCGTCAGGATGTACGTCGTGCCGTCCGGAGCCAGCAACGTCCAACTGCTTCCCTCAACAAGCTTCGCGACCTTGAGCTTGTCCAGCAGCAGCCACTTCTCGTCGTTGCCGTAATCCTGCGTGGACAGATCAACCGCGTCCACATCCGCGCCGATGTAGCGATAGACGCGTCCCGCCAATCCGCCGTGGCCGTACGCAGACGACAGCTTCACCGTCGTGCCTTCGCGCAGATCCTGAGTGCCGTCACTGGTCGTATACTTCGCGGCCGTGGCCACCGAATCGTCAACCGCCAGCGCCAGGCCGTGCAACTCGAACGCCGCGCGTAACTTGGCCAGAATCGCCATGTCGCCCGCGGCATCCTGGTTCGACTCGTTGAGCGTCAAAGTCTCAGAACTGTCGGAATCCGCCGTGGCCGCGTCGTCCAGATCGTCGGGCGTAACGTCGAGCGCATTGAACGTATCGGTAAATACGGGCCGACCCTGAGCCGTAGCCGCCACCGTGATGCCGCCGCCGGTCGTCGTAACGCCCGAGTCGGCGTCCTGGATGTACGCCGCCGTGTCGCCGCTGATTTCGTTGAAGGCCATCGCCAGGCCGATCGAGACTGATACGCCGGCCGCGCCGCCCACCGAAGCTGCAACCGAAGCCGCGCCGGCGATCGCCGAGATCCCCGCGCCGTCGTCGGAGGTCACCTGGATCGAACCGGCATGAATCCCGCCGCTGCCATCGCCCAGAATGTACGCCTTCACATCGGCATCGATCTTGTTCTGAGCGAACACGCCCGCGCCGCTCGCAGCGACACCCGCCGTGCCGCCCGCAGCCAGCGCCACCGAAGCTGCCACGATCGTCGCGTCGATGGTCTGACCGGCCTTTGCATCCAGCGTCAAAGCGCCGTGAACCGTCAGCGTCGAGTCTTCGCTGTACGCAAGCACTTGCCCCGGTGTCGCAACGAGACTCATCTGCTGCCAGAGAGTGTTGTCCTGGAAGTTCTGATTGACCAGGTCGATCGGCTGATTGCCCGATTCATACGGGTCGCCATCGGTGATCGTCGTGCCGAGATATTTGTAGATGTCGCCCTGGCGCGGACCGGTCGTGATGCGAACTGTCTTGCCGTTCTCGAGTGTGCCGAGTTCCTGATCCGAGGTGAAGTCGGCCGAACCGCCGCTGCCGCCCCAGCCGATGAAGTTGCGAGCCATCGAAAAGCCGATCGACACGCCCGCGCCGGCCGTGCCGCCAACGCCGATACCGGCCGATGCTGCCACGATCAGCGCTTTGATCGCCGAAGTATCGCTCGCATCGACGTCCAGCTTTCCGCCGCTGGCGACGATGCTGTCCACCATGTACGCCTTGGTTCCGCCCAGGATGTAGTTCTGAGCCACCGCGCCGGCGCCGCTGACCGCCACGCCGCCCGTGCCGCCGAAGCCGGCCGCCAGCGAAGCAGCCGCGGCAATCGAATCAATCGCGGCCTCTTCCTGCGCGCTGATATTAATGTCGTCCGTCGTCGTCACGCCCTGGTCCGCATCCTGAATGTAGGCCACGACGCGGTTGTCGATCGAGTTCATGCCCATCGCGACGCCGATCGAAACGGCCACGCCCGTCGTGCCGCCGAGAGCAACCGCCACCGAAGCAGCGCCGGCCAGAGCCTTGATTTCCGAATGGTCGTCGGCTGTCAGAGTCACGCTCTTGGCGCCGATTCCGCCGGCTCCATCACCTCGGATGTAGGCCATCACGTCCATGCTGATCTTGTTCTCGGACCAGACGCCCGAACCGCTGGCCGCCAATCCCGTCGTGCCTCCCGCGCCGACGGCCGCCGAACCGGCGAACACAACCGAGTCGATGGTCTGCTCGGCGCTGGCCTGCACGGTCAGATCTCCGCCGACGTCTAGGCTCGAGTCGCGGAGGTAAGCGCGGACGCCGGAGTCCGAATCGTCGCCGCTTGCGTCATAGCCGATGAAGTTGCGGGCCACCGCGATGCCGATCGAAACGCCGGCTCCCGTCGTGCCGCCCACGCCCACGGCCAAAGACGCCGCAACAATCGTGGCGTCGATGATCGATGCATTAGCTGCGCTGACGCTCACATCGTCGAACGCGTCCAGGCTGCTGTTCAGAACATAAGCGTTGGTATCGGATCGAATCGAATTGATCGCCGCGGCGCCGGCGCCGCTGACCGCCACCCCCGTGGTGCTGCCGGCGCCGACCCCGATCGATGCGGCTGCGGAAATCGCGCTGATATTGGTCCGGTGCCCCTGCAACTTTCCATTGACGAGCGTCAGGGTGTACGACGCTCCGTCCGGAGCCACCAGCGTCCAGCTCTTGCCAGCTTCCAGCACTGAGAGCTTCAACTGCGCACTGACCCGTTCCCAACGCGTCGTATCGCTGTAGTCCTCTCCACCCAGCTCAACGTCCAACTCGTCGCCCTGCGGTGCCTTGAAGCGATAGATGCGGTCGGCGATGCCGCCGTTCGCGTAATCCTCGCCCAGTCGAACCCTGCTCCCCTCCTTGAGAGTCTCTACCGTGTCCGCAGTCGTATACAACCAATCCACGCGAACCGACTCGACATCCGCGAGCGTCTCGCCGCCGTCCTTGAACAAGGTCGCCAGTTTGGCAAGAACCGCCTGATCCGCTTCTTCGTCCACCAGCGCTTCGTCCGTCGCCGTTGTCGAAGCGTCGTCGCTCGCCTGCTCGGCCGCATCGTCCAGATCGGCGGCCGATATCCCGGACTGCGATAGGGTTCGTTCGAACAACTTTCGACTCGAGGACGTCGCCGAAACGCTGACGTCTCCCGTCGTCGCCCGCACGTCATCCGCCTGGCCGATGTAAGCATCGACCGCCGTGTTGATCTCGTTAAAGGCCAGCGACAATCCGATCGAGACACCAACTCCGGTGGTTGACGATACTGCGGCAGCCACTGCTGCAGCGGCCGCCACCGAGGAAATACTCGAGCCATCGTCGGACGTCAGACTGATGTTCTTTGCATGAACTCCGCCGGTGCCGTCGCCGTCGATATAGCTGGCGACATGCGACGCGATCTTGTTTTCGGCATACGTGCCTGCCCCGCTGACCGACACCGCGGCGCCGCCGCTGCTGGCCGCGACGCCGACCGATGCCGCAACGATCGTGGCCTCGATCGTCTGGGAAGCCGTCGCGAGCAGCGTCAGGTCGCCGCCCGCCGAAATCGTCGAGTCCTGACTGTAAGCCAGGACTTCGTTAGTCGAGCGGCTGAGATTGACCTGCTTCCACGCTTTGCGATCGCCGAAGTTCTGAGTGCTGAGATCGACGCCGTCATAGTTGTCGTCCGGATTGTCCGTCAACGTCTCGCCGACATATTCGTACACATCGCCCCGCAGCGGTCCGTCGGTGATCTCGACAAGATCGCCCGGATGGACGGTCAGCGGAAGATCGGCATTCGTGTAGTCGGCAGCCGAGCTGCTGAAACCCCAGCCGATCAGGTTCCGCGCCACGGCCACGCCAATCGACACGGCGGGACTTCCTTTCGAGCCAACCGCCACCGAGACGCTGATCGCCGGCACCAGCGCCTCGATCGACGCCTGATTGTCCGCGGTCACGGATACGTCGCCGCCCGCAGTCACCGTGCTGCTCTTCAAGAACGCGCGGCCGCCGCCGAGTATATTGTTCAAGGCGATCGCGCCGCCGCCGCTGATCGACAGCGACGAACCGCCGCTGCTCCCCGCAACGCTGACCGCCGCGAACAGCGACAACACGTCGATCGTCGCCGACTCCTTCGCATCGACGGTCACATCGCCAAGCGTAACGGTGATCGTCGAGTTCTCGATCGAACCGGCGACCGTGTTGTCGATATCGTTCTTGGCGGTCGAGACGCCGATCGTGATCGACTTGCTGTCGCCGCCGCTGCTCAAGCTCACCGCGATCGACGCGCCGAATGCCTTGACGTCCAGCGTCGAGTCATCCGCGGCCTGGACCGTAAGATCGCCCGACTTGACCAGAATCGTGGAGCCGCCGTTGATGCAGGCCGATACGCTGTTCTCGACGCTATTCAGCGAGATGACGCCCGTGACGCCGATCGTGGTGCTGTTGCCTTTGCCGGCCGCAACCGCCACGCCGCCGCCGACGCTCACCGCGCTGATCTCGGCCTCCGACGTTGCCTTCACATCGACGTCGCCCTCGGCGGTCAGGGTCGAATGGCTTACGTAAGCTTCGAGCACATTGCCGATGACGTTCTTGGCTACCGACACGCCGACCGATGCCGCAGTGCTCTTGCCCGGCTTCTTGCCCAGCGAAATGGCGAATGCGACTCCGCCGCCATCCGCCTCGATCGAACTGGTGTCGGTCGCAGTCACTCCGACCGCGCCGCCGGCCGTCACCGTGGTATCCACGATGTTCGCAGTCAGGCTGCCGTAGATCGAATTGATCGAGACCGAACCGCCGATGCTCGCGGACGTGCCCGACGAACTCATGCTGCCCGCCGCGCCGATGGTCAGTGCAAAGATATCCCCCGTTGCGTTGGCCGTTACGTGCACCGCGCCGCCGGTCGTGACGATCGAGTCGTCGATCGAAGCCAGGACCTGATTCTCGTCGTCTTTCCGCCCGATGAAGTTGACGGCGAACCCGGCACCGAACGCTCCCGCGCCCCCGTTTCCATCGCCGCCCGATGAACTGATCGCCAGCGCGATCCCGCCGGCAGCAGCGAGAATTTCCGCATCATTTTCGGCCTGGACCGCGAGATCGCCGGGAACCGCGACCGTGCTCGATCGCAGAATCGCCGTCGTATCCGCGTCGATCTTGTTCACCGAACCGGAACCGGCTCCGGCCGCCGCAACGCCGCTGCCCTGCTGCGACGAGAGCGCGGCGCTCAACGCTCCGGCCATTGTGAACGCCTTGATGCTGCCGGTCGAACTGGCTTTGATGCCAAGCGATCCTTCCGCGTCATTGCCCCAGGAAATCGGCGTCGACTCGACCAGCGCGTTGGTATCCGCGGTCACATAGTTGACGGCAATCGCCGCGCCCGCCGAGGCCGCTGTGGCGCCGCCCGACTCGCTGCCTTTTGCGATCGACATCGACAGGCCGCCCGCGATCGCAATGATCTCGCCGGAATCCTTCGCCTCCACCAGCGCATCGCTGGCCTCTTCGCCGGCCGCCATCACCAGCGAACTGTCCAGCATCCTCGCCTGCGTATCGCCGGTCAGCACGTTCCACGAAACGGATCCGGCCAGCGAACCAGTAAAACTTCTGGAACCGCCGCCCGTGCCCGGACCGGGCGCCCCGGTGCCGGTAGCCATCGCCCCTGCCATGCCGGCCGCCGCAGTCCACACCTGCCCCGCGTTGTCCGCTGTCAAGGAAAATCGCCGCACGGCCGTCACGACCTCAATGTCGCGCAGCGGCACGTCGGTCAGCGTCATGTCCGCGTCGCGAATGAACGCATCCGTCCGGGCGTCAACGCTGTTGTAACTGAACGCGCCCGCCAGACCGGCCGCGGACGAACCCGCATCCGTCTTGCTGTACGCTAGGCCGCCCGTGCCCGACATGATGTCGTTGCGATTAATGGCCTTCACGTCGACCGCGTCCGAATGCACCGTCGCATCCGACAACGAAGCCTGCGTCACATCGGTCACGTGATTGACGGCAACTGCCCCGGCGATACCCACCGCGGTCCCGGCCTTCTGCTGCGCGGCCGTCGCATCCGGAGTGCCCGTGGACCCCGGAACCTCCTCGTCAAACAGCATCGGCAGCGAAACGCCGTCCAGCGGATCGTCGCTGGCAGGCGCATTGCCTCCAGCCGCGGGATCGGTCTTGTCCAGCGAGGTCGAGGAATTCGCCGAGGCGCTGGCCACCGTGAACGCATAGATGTCGCCCGACACGGCGGCCCGCGCCGTGACGGTTCCCGCCACGTCGATCACCAGCGGACCGGTCGCCGGATCCGTCCCCGCCGAATCCTCCTCCTCGCCAATGATCGCGCGGGTCTTGCGATCCGTGTTGTTGATCGCCACGGCCAGGCCGGCGCCGATCGCCTTGCTCTTGGCTACGCCGCCCACCCAGTTGATCTGCGTCTCGAGGCTGCCCGCATAAACATCGACCCGCCCGCCGGTGATCACCGAGCCCTCGGACAGATGCGCGAGAATGTCGCTGTTCTGCTCGACATAGGAAAACGCGCCGCCCACGCCGACCTTGCCCGCGTCCGCACCGGCCTGCGCGAAATCGAATCCCAGGATCGCTTCCTCGGCCTTCATGTTCAGGCCCGAGTACTTGCCGCTGTACAGCTTTACTCCGTCCTCGACGATCGCATGCGTGGTGTTGTTCAGGAACTTGAGGAAGATCGCGCCGCCGGCCCCGCCCTTGCCGCCGCTCGAACCGCTCCCCGAAACCGTATGGTCAAACGCGCCCGACCACGACATCTCGGGCGACAGAGCCAGGTTGACGCTCGGCAGCTTGAACTCGAACACCCCCGTCACGTCGATGAACTGGATGTAGTTCGTCGCCTCGATCGACACGACGTGCTCGTCCACGTTGTTCGCGTTGCGACTGTGCGTGATGTTGTCGTTGTCAACCGACGGATCGTAGTCGGGGTCGTAGCCGGGTTCGCCCTCGCGATGGAACCGCGGATCGGGATGGTAGAACGGATCCTGGTTGATCTCGACGCCTGTCTCGACAATCGACTCGGCGACGTTGTTGAAGACCAGCACATTGATCGAGCCGGCGATGCCCACGTTTTCGGCCGACGTCGTGCTGCAGGCCCATGTGTTCACCATGCCGGACTTCAGGCCCAGCGTCCCGTCCATGTAGGTGTTGATCCCGTCCAGTCCCTCCCCCTTGAGCTTGTCGATCAACTCTCCCGCCGAAGCGGGCACGAACTCGTCCGGTCGAGTCAGGAACGGATAGGTGACGCCCGAGAGCAATCGAAGCGCCCGCATGGAATCCATGCGGGCACCCTTCACGTTCGGATCGGTGGCGCTCGCACCCTCGGCGATCACGCGCGCCGAGTTGTTTTCAATCCCGACCAGCAGCGCGGCGCTCAGGCTGTTTGGCGCGGCGGTGCCGGTTGACTGCTCCGTCATCTTGCCGTCCGCCCCCTTGACCTGCTTCTTCTGCTCTTCGGTCGAACTTTCCGCATTGATCTGCAGGTTCTCGTTGATGAAGCTCGTCAGCTCCATGTCGTCGTTCGAGTTCAGATCCGCGGTGCCGGTGATCAGCGTCTTCGTGCTGTGCGACGTGTACGAGAAGGCGAGCGCCCCGCCGACCTGCAGCGAACCGCGCGCGTTGGCCCCGGCCGTGTTGCTCTTGCTCGTGAAATTCTTCGAGGCTTCGGTGAAGGCCTGCTCGACCTTCGCGCCGTCCACGGCCTGCCCCGTCGGTTTTTCCGCCGATGGATCCTCCGGCTTTTCGCTCGCCATACCCGCCGCGGCGATCGCCTTGTCGGTCGCCTCCAACTGCGAGACGCCGCCGAACGTCAACAGCGTCGAATCGAGAATCTGCGTGGCGCGCAAGGTAAATCCCGTCGCTCCGGGTTTGACCTCGCCAAGCTTGATGCGGGCGATTCCGCCGCGGGTTTCATTCTCCAACGCACCCAACTGCAACGTCTGGCCATCCACCAACCGCTGGTCGCCGATCAGGTTGAATTGGTCGATGGCGGTCATCACGTAGTACAGCCCGCCATGCTCGAGCCCTTCGATCAGCGGCACGTAATCCGTGCCGTTGATTTCCGGATCGGGACTGACCCACTTGCCGTCCACCACCGTGTCCTGTTCCGTCCGCCCCGGCTCGCGATAGATCACCGCCTGCCCCAGCTCGAACGTGTTCCCGATGCCGCGCAACGTGATCTTGTCGACGTCCACGTCCGACGAATCGAAGCTGCGGGTATTCAAGCTGACGTCGACCAGGGTCTGGGAGGGCGATTTCAAGTCGATCGCGATGCCGTCGATCGCGTTCAACTCGGTGCGGGCCAGTTGCACATAGTGGCTCTCGTCAACGTCCGCGGTCAGCGGATCGTCTTCCAGCCGGATGATGTAATACGTGCCGGGAATCATCCCGCCGATGCTATTGCCGCGGCGCGGAGAGTAATCCACCGCGTCGCCCGTGCGCACGACCCAATTCGTGGCTTCGTTCTCGGCGCTGTAGACCAGGATGCGATCGTTGTCGTAGTCGATGTAGCCCGGGTTCGCCGGATCGACTGTCGTCGGGTCGAATTCAAACTTGACGACTTCGCCGCCCGGCGTGCTCATGTCCGATGTGACCGTGCCCGCCAGCGTGGTCAGGATGTCGGCGAACGAGAACTGGAAGCCCATCGCCAGGGCCGCAGTGCCGTCGGCAAACAGCGCGGATTCCGATTCGGCCTCGGATTCGACCTCGCCCATCGCCCGCACGTTGACCGTGCGACCACCGTGGATCTCGGCCGTTTCCGCCACCGTGGCTTTCGAGGTCAGCCGCGCGTTCGAGACCGCAACCGAGGCGGCGAACTTCTTCGTCTTGTCGCCCGTGATGTTTCCGGATTCCTCTTTCTTGGTCTTGCTGACCATCTTGGCGACGGCGCTGCCGTTCGACGTGATGTTGATCGGACCGTCGGCCTCGATCAGAGCCTCGTCCAGAATGTCGATCGTGGCCGAGGCGTTTGCCTGCGAATAACCGAGGCTGACCATCGTCCCCTTCGTCGCCGACGAAGCATCCGCACCGGCGATGGCCTGGATGCGGATCGCGTCCTCGGCGCGCAGTTCGGCCCCTGCGCCAATCGTCACCTTGGCATCCGCCCCCTTGATCAGCACCTTGGCCGGCAAGGATGTCAGGTAATTGAGAAAGCTCATCGCCGAATCGACGAAGAACTGGCTCTGCAGCGTCGTCAGGCCGAGCATCGTCGCCAGCTTCATGTCCTCGGCCTGGGCAATCAACTCGATCCCGGCCGCGAGCACCTTCGCGCCCGCGCCGATGTCGATCGATACCGACTTCGTCAAGTAACCCGACGGCAACTGGTTCTCGATCTCCACCGTGCTGATGCGGCGGGCCCGGAACACGATGTCCCGGCCGCTCGCCAGGTCGGCCGAGTTGGTCAGCGTCGACACCGTCGCGTTCGGGGCGACGACAATCTTGTCCGCAAACGCCTCAAGGTAGCCGCCATGTGTGTAGACTTCCCCCTCGAACCGCACTTCGTCCTTCGACATGTCCGGCATGAGCAGCGGCCGGCCGGCCATGTCGCCGTATAACAGCAAGTCGGCCGCAAACGTCGGATCGAGCGACTTGACCGTGATCTTGTCCGCCCCCGACCCGGCCTCGATCGTCAGTGACTCTTTGGGATTGTCAAACGTGTAGCTGCCCTTGAACGTGACACCGTCGGCCGTGAATTTCAGATTCGGGAAAGTGACCATCATCCGGCCCGTGCTGTCGGGATCGGCGTCCTCCAACACGATGTTGTCGGCCATGTTCGAACCCGAGATCCTCAGGTTGTCGAGGTCGCCGCTCAACGGATCCAGGGTGTCCATCCCCGCGTACGTGATCGTGCGCCCCGCCAGCGTGACCGAGCCGCTCGCGTCCGAAGCGGACGGCATGAAGGCCAGATCGTCCGTGCCGTCGGAGACCGAAAAGCCGTCGCTCGTTCCCGCGCCGACGCCGCCGGACAACAACCCGCTCAGACTCCCGCTGTGCTCGAAATAGAAAGAGTCGCTCGTCGCGCCCTGGCCCTGCAGATTCTCGAAGCCTGAGAACCCGGTCCCCTCCACTTCGCCCGCGTTCGCGCCCGTCAGTTTCCAGGCGACCGCCCCGCCCGCTTCGCCCGGACCGGCCAGTGTGTCGTTGCCCCCGCTTCCGCCGACAATCACTTCGATCCGATCGATCTCGCTGACCCCGCCGGCGCTGCCCACCGACAGATCCACATCCACGGTTGAAGTGCAGGCGGAAAAATCGAGCGTGTCGTCGGCCGGGTCGTCGTCGTTATCAAGTCCGCCATCGAGCAACCCGCTCAGCGAACCGCCGGCCAGCACGTCAAAATGATCCGCCAGCTTGCCGCCCGTCAAGTTCTCGAACGCGGCAAACGATTGAGTGGAATTCAACAGGCCGCTGTCCGCGCCGCTCAATGTCCACGTGTTGTCCGCATCGGGACCGATCAGTTCGTCGTCCCCGTCGCCGCCGTCGATCGTGCCGCTGACCGAACCGCCCGCGCGCACCACGAACTGATCCGTGGCGTTGCCGCCCGTCACGTTCTCAAAGCCGCTCCACGTGATCGTGGTGCCCAGTTCGCCCGCCCCGGCGCCGGTCAAAGCCCACTGCATGTAGCGGTCCGGACCGACAATCCTGTCCGTCCCGTCGCCGCCGTCGATCGTGACCGCGACTGCCAGCTGGCTCCCGAAATAGAGCGTATCGGCACCGCCGCCAAGGTTCACGTCGATGCTGCTTTCGGCCGTCACGTCCAATTGCCCGCCGATCAGGTCGGCCGAGTACACGGTCCCGTCGGAGCTGAATTCCAACTGCCCGCCGTCACCCACGCGCAGCCATAACTGATCATCCGCGTTGTCGCCGATGAACGTCGCCTTGTTTTCATCGAGCAGCGCCGAGATCGACAGCATCATGCGCGGCTCGAGCGGTTCCATGAACATGTGCCGCTTCTGCATGCGGGACATGGTTTCGGATCGCTTCCCCCGCCGAGAAAAGCGGGATCGCTTCGCCGCTGCAGAACCCGCGTTTCGCAACGTGCGGAGAACACTGTGAATGGACTCTTGACGCTGGTTCATGGCGATTCCTCACGAATTCACCAGACAAGACTCTGCATTGGGGAAAGGCTCGAAGCAGCGAGCAAAAGAAGGCCCACGAAAAGCCGCTCCGGCAGTGCAGCAGTCTTTGAAACGTCCTGCCTGCCCTTGCCGCAACCTCGGGGCGCCGACTTAATTAAGCCCCACCGCGTCCGATTCGCGCATCAGGATTACCTGAAACGCCCAACCCCAAAACCGGCCAAGGCCCACCACCTCGGCCGGTTCGTCCGTGCTTACACCCATTAATTAACTGCAGCGCACTTAGCAGCCCCGCCGCGCTGCAGAACAACCACACCCAGACACCCAGACCGGCTTGACTTGAGAAGGGACAATGCAAGTACCGCCGTTCCCGTGAGTGTGACAACTTACGGTTACATTTGCAAATTCTGCGCGTAAGTTTTGTGCGTTTGATTCAGACACTTGCCGCGTTTCCTTCGCCACGCAACTCCGGAAAATCAAGCCAGACAATTCCTACAAAAATGGGTCGTTTTGTCATATTTCAACAATCGCCCCATCCCGGCGACTCGATGGCAGCTCCACTCGTCAGCCGACAAATTACTTGCCTATTAACTAACAGCAAGCGTAAGCTACTGATTAAGCTATTTGAATACCCCTAATTGGGCGTAAATCCCATCTCAATTTAGTCGCATTTCCCCACTTTTGCGTTGACAGTTCTGTGACTAGGTATTTACATTGGCATCGCGGTGAATCTGGGGCACTTCGCCTCACTGGGCAAGGTTTAACGTTACTGGAGGTTGGTGCAATGCGTACGTTTGCATGTGTGGTGGCATTGGTTCTGTTCAGCGGTGCAGTCGCGAAGGCCGAAGATACGCTGCAAAGCGCGGGCCTGGGCGGCATGCAGGTTATCAGCGACGAAGCCGGAACGCAGGTTCGCGGCATGGACAGCGAAGTGATCGGCACGGGCCTCAGCTCGATCGCCGGAATCATCTACGATCAGGGCTCGGGCAGCCGTTTCAACCTGGACTCGGTCCATTTCAACAGCGGCAGCGACCTCAACACCGGTGTTGAAGAAACGTCGGCCGTGCAGTTCGAGACGCTCGCCGGTATCCAGGGCTTCGCGGTCTCGATCGCGACGAACAACAGCACGTTCACCGCGAGCTTTGACTCGATCTCCCTCGGCGTCAACTGGGCCGGCGGCGCGCTTTCCATCCCGAATCTGAGCGGTCTGCTCGGCGCGTTCGTCACACCCGTCAACTGATCACTGGGCGACAATCTATCGAAGATCGAATCGCCATCCCCGCATCAACTCGCGGGGATGGCTTTTTTGATGCGCGAAAACAAAAGAGGCCACGGATGGGCACGGATGGGAATGCCGCGACAAACTCCCATCCGTGTTCATCCGTGAAAATCAGTGGCCTCCCCTCCTTACCGCTTGCTCAACCGCCGGCGATTCGCCGCGGTCTCGATCGACGCGCTGCCGTGTCTCGCGAGGTACACCCCGCTGCGGGTGCCGCTGGGCTTCAATTCGATGGATGACCCCAATCCCCGCCGTATCGTTTTCTCGCCGTCGCCGGTCGTCACGACGACAACCGATGGGAATCTGCGGGTGAATTCCGCAAGCTTACTGAGCTGATCAGCTCGCAGACTGAAGAGTTCGTCCTGCTTCAGATGCAGCGATGCGCTGTAGGAAATGCGATCGAAGTACACGACCGGAGCAAATTGATTTGACTCGTGAAGCCTTGCCGCCGCCAGCGAGATCGACCGAAGACGCGACATCCCCGGCAATGAGACGTCGAATACGTACACATTCAACGCCACCGTGATCGCCGCCGCGCCGGCCCACGCAACATACGTCTGCAGCTGCGAGACCCGCGAAACCACCACCAGCATCCATCCGGCTCCGATGACGATGGACAGATCCAGCATCAATCGCAGACCGCCCTCGCGCACGAGAATCATGTCCGCCACCCCGCCGACAATCGCGACGAAAAGCACCGCTGCGACCGCATGACGGGGTACGCGCTGAAGCGCATCGCTGAAGCGACTGCTCACTCCCCGCTGCAGAACCGATACGTCCAACATGCTCCCCAGCAGCAGGCACAGAGGCGGCATCGCGGGCAGAATGTAAGACGGCAGCTTGCAGCTCGACATCGAAAACAGGCCCAGAATCCAGGCCGCCGCCAACATCAGATAGCCAAGTTCTCTCGCACGCATCGAACGCTCAACGGGCGAACGGCTGAACAGAAACCTCGCTAAGAACGGAAACAGCAACGACGCCGGAAACATACCGGCCAGCCCCACCGGCAAATAAAACCACCAGGGCTGCCGATGGTCAAACGCGTTGAAGAAACGCACGATGTGGTGCTTCCAGAAAAAATAGCCCGAAAACTCGGTCTGCACCGCCGATATCGCCACAAACCACGGGATGGCCAACAGGAAGATCGGCGCCCCGAAAGCAACCCAATGCCGGACCCGCACCGCACGCGAACTCTCATCCAGCCAGCGCGCGGCCACCAGCGGCGGAACGCAAAGCACAACGGCGATCGGCCCCTTGGCCAGCACACCCAGACCGCACGCAATGCCCGATATCAGCCACCAGCCCACGCGCGACCGCGGATCTCGCTGCGCTTCATACATGCATAACATGGACACGGTCGTGAACAACGTCAGCAGGCTGTCCATGAGCAGAAACCGCCCGGACAGCACAAACCCGCCGCAAAGCAGCAGCAGCACCGCGCCACACCACGCAGCGCGGGCGCCGACCAGACTCCTGCCCAGCGCATAAAGCGCGAACACCGTCAGCAACGCTGAAACCGCGCACGGCAACCTAGCCGCCATCTCGCCGGCCCCGAACGTCTTGAAACTCAACGCCGTCAGCCAGTACAAGAGCGGCGGCTTGTCGAGATACGGCTTGCCCTCCAGCGTCGGAGTCACCCAGTCGCCCGACGCGATCATCTCCTGCGCTATCTGCGCATATCGCGACTCGTCCGGCTCGAACAACGGATACGACAAGTTGCCCAGCATTACAACCAAGCCGATCAAACAGAGCAGCAGCGCGGCCCCAAACTCAACCGGCCCGGACCACGCGCCAACACTGCGGGCTTCAGTGCTGCTTGAGTTACTACTGAGTAAATCAATACTGCTTGAGTTAACACTGCTTGAATTGACGCCGGCCCGCACTTCCTCGGACGTTTTCGGAAACAGGATGGTCTGCCACCAGAACCGCAGCAGCCACGTGGCAACCGGTATCGAATGCAGAAACGACACCGTGCTCTGACCGCGCACCCGCGGCCGATGTGTCACCCCCACCTCGACAATCGACTTGCCGCTCATCCTCGCCCGGGCCAGCAACTCGGAATTCACCGAGAACCCGTCCGATTCGATCGGTATCGACTGGAACACTTCGCGCCGCGCCATCTTGAACGCGCAATCGCAATCACGAACGCCCGTTCCCAGCAACAGACCCGCCATTGCGTTGTAGACGCGCGAATAAAACTTGCGGCGCCACGGATCCTGCCGATCAATCCGATAGCCGCACGCTATATCGCATTTTTCGGCCAGCAGAATCAATCGATCCAGTTCCCGCACGTGGAACTGGCAATCCGCATCGGTGAAAGCCACCCAGGATTTCGTCGCAGCTTGAAATCCCCGACGCAGCGCCGCACCATAACCGAGATTGCGAGGCTGGCGCAGCACGCGGACATTGCGGCGAGCGAGCGACTCGCCTTCAGCGATGGCTGCGGTCGCATCACGACTGCCATCGTCGACAACCAGGATCTCATAATCCGAGGTCAACTCGGCGAGCGCTTCGTCCGCTTCGCGAATCGCCTCCGCGATGCCTGCCTGTTCGTTGTAGGCCGGCAGGACCAGCGTGATGCTGTTCACGTGCGAACACCGGTCCTCTGCAACAGTGACCATCCTTGGCCCCCCATACATGCCGACAGCCGTTTCGAATCGAAATGCTATCTGTTAACGGCAAATGTGCCAATATCATTGCGCAGCAACCCGATAGGTCAGCTAGCACAAAGAGGCCACGGATTGTCACGGACCAAATACGGATAGATGCAACCACTATCTTCCTTCCCGTGATTTGCGATTCCGCCCGAACCCGCGGCAACGACTTTCCGGCGATCCTCGCTGCGATTCAATCAGCCACGTTTTTTTGGTAGCATTTTCAGATCTGACAACCGTCCATTCGCTCCAAGGGGCCTACTGGTCAGCCAATGACACATGCCGTTTCCGTGGTTATTCCGGCTTACAAGGCAGCCTCAACTATCTGCCGAGCTGTCGACAGCGTCCGCAGCCAGACGCATCCTCCGGTCGAAATCCTCGTCGTTGACGACGGAGGCTTTGACGCCGAGGAATTGTCCCTCGCCCTCCGACCGTACGGGGACCAGGTAACCCTTATCCGCCAGCCGCACGGTGGCGTCGCGTCCGCACGCAACCGCGGAGCCTCCTCGGCCCGTGGAGATTGGGTCGCTTACCTCGACTCCGACGACTACTGGGAACCTACCAAATTGCAGCGGCAGGTCGCCGTACTCGACACCCATCCGAACGTTGCGATGATCGGGTGTCGATACTGGGACGAGTGCCCCGGCGAGGCCAGACGAGAGGCCGGAAGTGCTCGATTCACCGGTCGCTTGCTTGAGCTGTCCGGGCGGGAGATCTGGGATGCCGCCATGACGATCTGGACCGGGACCGTCGTCATACGCCGGACCGTGCTCACCTCCCTGAAGTTTCGGAGTGTTTTCGAGCCTGCCGAAGATCGAGACATGTGGGTGCGTCTCCTTGCGGCACACTCGGCCTATTGCCTGCCGGATTTTCTCGCCACATACATTCAATATCCATCGTCCCTGTCGAATGCCTCGCCCGAACGGGACTGTAATTCCATGCTCGCCGTCGTCCGGACTCACAGCGACATTCTCGGACCCAAAATGACGCGGGAACAGGAAGCCATTATTCATCGGCGGTTGTGCGGTTCGCTGCTGGCCCGAGGCGAATGTCGAAAGGCCTTCCGCCCCGCCATCCGGCGACTCCAAGTCCAGCCATTCTCGTTTGAGGCATGGAGCATCCTCGCCAAAGTACTGGCACTCGGGGCGATTGCGCGACGCTCTCCTGAACAGTGAGAGGGGGGTGGAGTCTGGAGGCTGGAGACCGGAGTCTGGAGTCCGGAGTCCGGAGGGAGACAAGAATGCATTTGGCAATCGGTCTCCGGCACTCAAACAACCAGCCTATTTAACTGGGTACATTACCCATGCGTGCGATGACAGGACCGTAAGAAGTTCAGGCCCCCAGGGGAACACTGGCGTTTTTACCGTAATTCTTACACTGCAGGTTTCTTGGTGCATCGCATGTTCTTTGGTGCATGGCCAATTTTCCGCATAAAACCGATGTTTAAGCGCAGGTATCGATGCGGCGCAAGAATTGCAGGAAAATTTTGCGTGGCCTTCTTGGTTTGATCGGTAATAATTACAGTCGGTGCAAACCTGAGCTATAAGACATTATGGGCTGCTTGAGGGGCTTGTTGATCAGCCTCGAAAGAACGTTCTGATTGCGGTACGGGTACGAGCGAGTTACTCGCCCTGAACGGGTCGCTGGACGCAAAACAGGCTGACGCCAGTTTCTGTCCTTGATCAAAGTGCGACCGAAATGGGGAAAGTTTTCGATCGTCGTGCCTTCGTGGAGCGCGCAATCACCATGTCCGTCATCCGTCCAATCGGCACCGCAAATCGAGCATCCGACTCCGCTGACCCTGCGTTCAGCTGCGACCGATTCGCCGGCGCGTTGCCATGTTCCACCTTCGCCTCTCCAGTCCGCCTGAAGGTTATCATCGTGCTTTTTGCCGGGTTGGCACTCGGCGCAAGCACATCTCTCCGCGCCGACACGTATTACTATCCGGGCCTCGGCAAGTTCGTCGCGGCCGGCGAGGTGAGGAAGGCAAACTCGGATGACGCATCGGAGGAATTCTACAAGAATGACCTGAAGTCGATGTTGCATCTGGTCGAGAGCGACCTTTCGCCCGACAAGGTCGGCCTTCTGGAAGGTTCCGATGGCCAATCCTGGAAGGTTCTCGATTCCTCAAAACTCACATTGGCCGTGTCGAAGAAGATTCGCGCGTATTTTGTCGGTGAAGATACGGCCTACCACAATTCGCTCGGCTACAACACCGAGGGCACAGGCGCGGATCCTGACGACGCGCTCGTGATCTTCCCGGATGCCTCGACTGCTGCAGATTGGCAGAACGCGGCCAAACCATCGGACGACATCGATCGAACTTCCCGCGCCCCGCTGTTTCCCGGGGATTTCGTGGATCTCGGCCGCATGAAGAAAGGAACAAACCTCGATTTCTTCCTGATCGCCAACGGGCGTGGCCCGTCACTCGAGGGAACGCCGGCGGTCCTCGGCGCAAAGAACC
>CAIPEB010000684.1 GCA_903863885.1 uncultured Planctomycetaceae bacterium
AGTTCCGGATCGGTGAAGACCACTGCGGGGATTGCCCTTTTGTCGAAATGGCTTGCCTTGCCCAGTACCGCTTCCACCGCAGTCTTAGCCTCGTGCGTCGCTTTGTGTGCGAGCATCGGTTCGCCGGCCGCGTCGCCGATCACGAAGATATTGGGTTCGGACGTCCGCCGCTGAGCATCGCAAACAATGAAGCCGCGACGGTCTCGCTCGATGCGGGTATTCTCCAGACCGAGGTCACCCGTGTTCGGACGCCGCCCGACCGAGATCAGCACGCGGTCGTAAAGCTCGACGCCGAACTTGCCCGGCCCCTCGAAGGCGACTTCGACTTTGTCGCCCCGCAGTCCCACCGATCCGACTTTCGTGTTCAGGAATATCCTGTCGCCGAACAGCGGCTTCAGGTGGCGCTCCAGCGGCTTCACAAGATCGCGATCGGCGCCCGGCAGCAGACCCTGGGTCAATTCGACCACGCTCACCTGCGAACCGAAATGAGCGTAAAACGTTCCCATTTCGAGGCCGATGTAGCCGCCGCCGATGATCAGCAGGGTCGGTGGAATATCCGCCAGATTCAAGGCCGTCGTCGAGTTCATCACGCGCGGCGAATCCAGGTTCAGGTTCTGCGGGATCGCCGGGACCGAACCGGGGGCGAGGATAAGGTGGTCGAAGGTGATCCGCCTGTCCTCGGGGATGGACGCATGGTCTCCGGCAAGGAGCAGCGAGGAGGCACTCTCCAGAGATGCACGTGCATGAATCACCCGCACCTTGCGGCGCTTGGCCAACTGCGTCAAGCCGCCCGAAAGCGTCGAGATCACCTTATCCTTGCGCGCTCGCAATTTGTCCAGGTCGATCTGCCTGGCGCCGTACTGCACGCCCCAGTCCGACTTCAGTTCCTCGACTTCCGAGACGACCCGAGCCACGTGAAGCAGCGCCTTGGAGGGAATGCAACCCCTCAGCAGGCACGTTCCGCCCAACCTCGATTCGGCCTCGATCAGCGTGACTTCCAGTCCCTCGTCGGCCGCAAGAAACGCCGCAGCGTAGCCGCCGGGACCACCACCCAGCACCGCAAGTTGAGTGTGCATGGTATCTCCGGAGCCTGTGGAATAGCAGCCCGTTGAAAACCAGACCAATCAGCGCTCAGCGCGACATGAACTCGATAACGATGTTCACGTCGACCGGCAGGCTGATATCGCTCGTGCCCGGCAGTCCCTGCACCGTCGCCCGCAGCGTCTCCGCATCAAAGGCGACCCAGTCCAGCGGCTGCGCCGATCCCTCGGATACAACTCCCTGGTAAAGAGTGCGGATGTTCTCGCGGTTCCGCACGGTGATCACATCACCGGCACGCACCAGATAGGACGGGCTGGTGACTTTCACACCGTTGACCTGGAAATGGCCGTGGGTGATACCCTGGCGAGATTGCGGCCGCGTCTTGGCAAAACCGGCGCGACGCACGACGTTGTCCAGACGCCGCTCCAGCAGAACCATCAACTGCTCGCCCGTGTTGCCTTTCTTGTGCGCTACGCTGCCGAACAGACGCCGCAGCTGACGCTCGCCAAGCCCGTAATAGTGCTTGATCTTCTGCTTTTCAGCGAGCGCCTGTCCGTAATTGGACGCGCGACGCGGACGGGCGTGCATACCTGGCGGATTATCGCGTCGCTCCATCGCGCGAATCGCGCCCCCGCTCTCGTAGATCTGTGCACCCAAGCGACGATTGATTCTTGCCTTCGGGCCATTGTACCGAGCCATGCAGAGCCTACTCCTAACAACCGGACCAGCGTAGCCGCTTTGCCATCAACCAGTTAGCTAAACCCCAAATGATGCCCGATCATCCCGTTTCACACAAGGGGTATCCTTCGACGTCCTGAAACATTGTCGAGCAACCGCCGCACGTTGCGACCGCCTCGGCCATCCCACCGGCGACGAGGCAACGAAACGACGCATGCATCCCCCCCATTGTTACTGATTTTTGCAGCAGGTAGCCAGGACGAGTTCGTCAGCACTATCCCAAATCGGCACAATCCGGTGTGAACCTTACAGATCTGAGAACCGCAATGCGCCTCACACGACCGTCAATCGAATTTGAATCGCAAAACAGCGAATTCCGTAAGGTGCTGTGCTGTAATGTTTTGAGGTGAAAGTCGGCGTATTCGTTCATTCCCTTGGAAGCCGTTTAACAGTCCGCATCAGGGCATTGCATCGATCTGCGACATCCAGCAAGAACCTCAGTGGCGAAATTTTCACAAACCTTTCTCCCGATTCACTCATCGATTGAAATCGCACACAGGTACCGCTGTTTTCCAATGTTGCGCCAATTATCTAAGGGCCGCATTCCGTAGACTCCGATACGAAGTTCTGCGGAAAGTGGCAATGCACGGGACTCGAAGACCCAGGTTCAAGTGGAGCGTAACGATGGCGAATCGCCATCATTCATGGAATCGCGTTACCAGGAGGATGTGGTGAGATGAATCGATCTGGAACTGCTCTCTCTGTTCTGCTCTGTTCGATTGCATGTTGGCTGTCTGCAGTTGGTTCTGCAAACAGCAAGGCAGTCGATGATCCGTGGTGCAATGCTTGCTGGTGCTGCCCCCTCTCTTGCCCGGAACACGGCGAGGCGGCGACTGCGGCAAAAGCTAGCGCGGCGGAGAAAGGCGTCGTGGAAACGGGCGTGGTTGAAAATCAGCCGGCCGTTGACAGCGTGGCAAACGCCGCGACGGTTAACGAAGCCAAGAACCCCGACGCGTCGGCCGAGTATGACTATCAGAACTGGTATGGCCGCGGCTATACCTATGCGGACGCGGACAACACTGACAGCACGACGACCAGTGACAATGCGACGACTCCTGTGGCGACCAGTGTCGCAACGGACGAGGCGAGCGAATCGATCGAAGTGATCGGCTCGACCGAAACGAGCAGCGGCGAAACGGCGATCTGCGATGAGGCCGCTGAGTACAGCAAGTATCGCTATTACACATCCTGCTCGCAGGAAACCGAGCCTGCAGCAGTCGAATCGAACTCTGCCGCCGAGAGTCCGGCTCAGCTCGTGACGGAATCTCTCTCGACGCCCAAAGGTCCGGAAACGGCCGACGAAATCGCGGAAGCCGACGTGCGCGGCACGAATTTTGGTTACGAGTACGACGCGGCCAACTCGGCTCCCGAGAACTGGGCAACCAAAGAGGCTGTCAAGTCGTGCGAACCGGAAACGGCCAGCAGCGAGCCGTCGCGGACCGAAGAAACGGCTTCCGCCCAGCCCGCTCCCGCTCAATCAGCGGAAAACGAGGCCTCGGGTGCTGAATACGACTGGTACGGAACGGAATACTGGACCTCCCAGAAGGTCTCCGAAACACCCTCGGAGACTTCTTCGTCGAATACGTCTGACCCAGCATGTCCGGCGGGAACCGGCGTCACGACCAGCACTGCGACCATCGAAGTGCCGGCCGAAAGCGAAGCTCCGGTTGCGACCGAAACGCCCGTCGCCAGCGAGGCACCCGCTTCGACCGCGAGCGATATGCCTGCAGAAGAAGAGTTCGACGAGAACGCGGAGATGTTCGAGGACTGGACGGCAGAGGAAACGACCGAGGTTGAGGAATCGGAAGGCGACGCCTGCGAGGCTTCCCCTGCGGTGACTGAGACCCCGGCTGCTGTTTCCGAAGCGGCCCCCGAGAAGATCACCGAGACGACCGAAACGACCGAGGCGAGCAACTCGACCGATTTGTATCAATCGAACGCTGCCGCGATCGTGACCGAAGATGCGATCTGCCCGAGCGAAGTCACGGCCGTTGCGACTCCGAGCGAAAACCAGAACGAAATCGGCGGTGCTCGCGACCTGGGTTCCGAAGAACCGTCGACGGTCAGCTATGGCGAACCCGCCAATGCAGGACTGAATACTGACGAATCGGCTGATTCGGACGAGATGATCGCGGAAGAGAACTGCGATGACGAGATGTATGACGACGAGAGCTACGAATCGGAAACGGAAGCACCGGACCTGGCAACCGAAACGACGCCAGTCGCTGCTGAAACGCCCGTTGTGACGGAAACGCCCGCCGTGACTGAAACTCCGGTGGCAACAGAAGCCCCGGCCGCAACGGAAACTCCGGTTGCGACGGAAGCTCCGGCTGAAGTCCCGGCCCCCACGGCAACTGAAACGCCCGCTGCGACAGAGATGACTGAGGTTACCGAAACGCACGCCAGCGCCTGTGAGCCGGCCTGCGAGACGGAAAACCACAGCATCAGCGAGCCGATTGATCCGGTGCTGCCGGATCCGCAGGCTGCGACCTCGCTCTATAACCGGCTGCAAGAGCGATTGCTCGAATCAGCAGAGCGGGCCATCAGCAACGTGCGCAGACAGTTTGCTGAGGTTGCAGACCAACTGCAATATATTTCCATCACAGCTTCCGCCGACCCGATTCAAGACTAGTTCTAATAAGATTATCATCGAGTCCAATGCGGGCGACTGCTCCTTGTCGGCGAGCAGTCGCCCGTTCTCTGTTTGGGAAGAGTCTGGAGTCCGGAGCAAGACGGACTTGGAATCCACCATCTGACTACCGGCTACGGACTACCGGCATCCGGCATCCGCGTTTTCATGCAGCTTAGTGTTGCCCTTTCCAGGCCGATTTTGACCTGTCCATGGTCCGCTCGCCGCGCCCCTCCATACGGCTTGAGCGTTAAACTCAGTCCTCCGCGAGCTTTGATTCTGCCGAAGGGTTTAAATTTCATTTTTTTTTTGGTGGCGTATGTTTTCTTGGCTGAATAAAATGGGGGGAGCCGGGCATTTATTGCGCCGGTAGACAATGGGGCAAGGCAAAGGGAATCTCCGTCGGAACAGAGAGACTCCCTCGTAATTCACCTCTGTGGTTGGAGTAAGTTTCTATGTCCAAACGCAGTTCGCTGCTGATGGTCACACTGTTTCTTGGCTGTGCCCTGGCTCAAATCTGGGGCGCCGAGCCGGCTGCGAACGCCCCAAAGGGTCGACTGGCGACGTTCGACACGGCCAGTGGCGAAACCTATTTCGCACTGAGCCTGCCCCCTCAGGCTGCGCCTGCGCAAGATGAAGCCCGCGATATCGTTGTGCTGTTTGACACGTCGGCCAGCCAGACGGGCATGTATCGCACCGATGCACTGGAATCGCTCAAGACGATGCTCGGCCAACTCGGCGCGAAAGACCGGGTGATGCTCATGGCCGTCGATGTCAAACCGGTGGCTTTGACGGACCAGTTCGTCGCTCCTCAGGGTGCCGGTATCGACGAGGCTCTGAAAAAGCTCGAACAGCGAACGCCCCTCGGTTCGACCGACATGGCCGGCGCACTGCAGGCTGCGGCGGACTGCCTGGAAAAGAACGCCAAGGCTTCCCGCGCGGTGGTCTATGTGGGTGACGGCGTCAGCCGCGCCGGTTCGGTCCAGTCGGACTCGCTGAACGGGATCGTGCAGAACCTGGTCGATCGACGAGTGCCGGTCAACAGTCTGGCGATTGGTCCTGGCCGCGATGCGTTGCTGCTGGCCATTCTGGCCAACCGCACGGGTGGCGCCTTGTTTGTCGACACCGACGAGACGACCGCTCAACAGGCGGGCACGGCTATCGCCGCGGCGGCCCACGCCAATGTTTATTGGCCGACCGATTCCAAGCTGCCGGCCGCGATGGCCGAAGCCTATCCGAAAACGATTCCGCCGCTGCGAAGCGATCGGGACACAATCGTCGTCGGCGTCCTCAAGGATCGCCAGCCGCAGACCATCGCTTCGACGCTCGAATGCGGCGGTGCGAAGGTACAGGGGGATTGGACTGTCCAGCCCGAACCATCGTCTCCGGATTTCGGCTTCCTGCCTCAGCTGATCGAGATGGCTCGCCCCGACGGTGGAGCCATGTTGCCCACGCCCGGCTCGCTTGCCCTCCGGGAAGCGGCTCGTACGATCGGCAAGTCGGCCGAACAACTGGCTAATCTTGGCGCTCAGGCTCTTCAGGCCGGTGATCTGGAAAGTGCCCGCACGGCCGGCAAAGAAGCGCTGGCCCGCGATCCGGGCAACCCCCAGGCCTCCGCACTGCAGAATCTCGTGGCGCGAGTCGAAAGCGGCAAAGCACCCGCCGCTCCCGCCGCAGCCGAGGGCGCTCCGGACCTGAAACTTGCTCCGCAGGCCGGCCACCCGGCAAGCGATGAAGAGACGATCGAAGGACCGGGCGGTTCGTTCATGGATAAGGTGGAAACGGAAGCCGCCGTTCAGGCAGAAATCATCCAGACGGACGTGGAGCAGCGGCTGAATCAGGCCCGGCAGCGGATGGCCGTATCGCCCGATGCAACGCAGCAGGACCTCAAAGACCTGCTGATCACGATCGAGCGCGTTCCCGGCCTCAAGCCGGAGATTCGTTCGCAGCTCCGCGACCGGATCCAGGCCGCAATTCGAGAATCACAGAGCCGGAAGGTCGAAATGGACAATCGTCAGGCCCAGGCTCAGGAAAACCAGGTTGCGGCTATCGAAGCCAAGCGGCTGGCCGATGACACGGCTCGGGATCGTGCCAAGATCAAGCAGTTGTTTGAACGATTCAACTCGCTGATTCTCGAGGAAAAATACGAGCTGGCCGAACAGGAAGTCGTCGAGCAGGTTCGCGATATCGACCTGGAAAACCCGGTGGCCACCGTCGGGCTCTGGAATGCCCGTAATATCAAGAACGTCCTCGGGATGCGCCGGTTCCGCGATCTGAGGCACCGCAATTTTGCGGATACGATGTACGAAGTCGAGAAATCGGCCATGCCGTTTCCGGATGAGCCGCCCATCGTGTACCCGGACGCTCAGGTGTGGGAACAACTCACGATTGGCCGCAAGAAGTACGCGTCGGTGGATCTGGCCGGTAAGCCCGGTTCGTCGGAGGACCGCATCCTGCAGGAACTCGACAAGCAGACCAACTTTGAATTCCTCGATACGCCGCTCAAAGACGTAATCGATGAAATCAAGTTCCGTCACGAAATCCCGATCATTATCGATACCAAGGCTCTCTCGGACCTCGGAGTCGAAACCAGCACGCCGATCACCATCGACCTGAAGGGCATTTCGCTGCGTGCCGCTCTCCGCCTGTTGCTGAATGAACTCGGCCTGACCTACGTGATCAAGGACGAAGTGATGCAGATCACGACGCCCGAAAAGGCCGAATCCAACCTGATCACCAAAGTTTATCCCGTCGGCGACCTGGTCATCCCCGTCATCTCGGGCGGAGGTATGGGTGGCATGGGCGGTGGAATGATGGGTGGTATGGGCGGTGGAATGATGGGTGGTATGGGCGGCATGGGAGGCATGGGCGGCGGCATGGGCGGTTTCGGCGGCGGCATGGGTGGCATGGGTGGCATGGGCGGCATGGGCGGTGGTATGTTCGCCGTCGATGACGACCTGAACTTGGGCACTGCCAAGCCGGCTGAAAAGGCTCAGGCTCCCGCGGCCAAGAAGGCGGCATCCGCGCCTGCGGAAAATGTGGAAAAGGCAACCGACGAGAAGACGGCCGAACGTGCTCCGGCGGAACCGATCAAGTTGGACCGCAAGGAAGGCGAAACACTGGAAGCCGCCTGGAACCGGCACTTCGCACAGCATGCCCAGGACACCGCCATGGCCCGCGTGGATCACGCTCGCCAGGTTCGCGAGACGGTCCGGCAGTTGAACGTTCAGGGCCAGAAACTGGTCGATGCCAACAAGATGGATGCGGCAAAGGCCAAGTTCGCGGAAATCGTCACGCTGCTTCAGGCTGCTCTGAGAAATGGCCAGCCCCAGTCGTGGATGTATGAGGCGATGGGATTGGCCATGCAGGTGAGCGATGCATCGCCGAGCGACATCGAGCGAGCCTTGATGTCGGCCGTCGACTTCAGCACCAGCGACGAGGAAGTGCTGTATGTGGCCCGTTATCTGGGCCAGATGGGCTTTGACCAGACCGCCTTGAAACTCTACCGCACCTATGCGGAATCGAATCCGTTCCGTCCCGAGCCTTACGTGGCGGGATTGACCTGTGCACAGCGTTTGAAGGACGAGCAGGGTATTCGCTGGGCGTGCGTGGGGATTCTGAGCCAGGCCTGGCCGGATCGCCATCGTGCGATCGAAGACAAGGCTCGCCGAGTGGCCGAGTCGCTGCTGAAGAAGATGGCGAAAGAGAATCGCACCGAGGATGCCAAGGCCTTCACGGCCCAGTTGGACACGGCACTCAGCCGAGACTGCATGGTGCGGGTGACCTGGACGGGCAACGCCGATATCGATATTTCGGTCGAAGAACCGACCGCCTCGGTTTGCTCGGCCCGGAATTCGAGAACCACGGCGGGCGGCGTGATGCTGGGAGACAGTTTCGCCAAGACCCAGAACCAGAGCGCCGGAGGCTACAGCGAAGTTTACGTTTGTCCGAAGGGGTTCTCCGGACAGTACCGGTTGTTTTTGCGTCGCATCTGGGGTCAGGTTTCGGCGGGCAAAGTGACGGTCGAGATCTGCACCAACTACGGCACACCGAGTCAGCGGTACGGCAAGCAGCAGATTCCGCTGGGCGATAAGGATGCCGTGGTGAATTTCGAGTTGAAAGGCGGACGCCTGAAGGAACCGGTGGCGGAGCAGAAACTGGCCAACATCGAAGCGGTGCGCCAGGAGATGGGACGGGAGATTCTCGCGCAGCAGTTCGCACAGGTGGCCGACCCGCTGGTCAGCGGTTCCTATTACACTCCGGGAGGAATGGGGAACTACGGCAGCGGTTGGGATGCTCGTTCGCTGGCTTCGTTCCTGATGGGCAGGCCCGGGGCCGTCGGTTATCGTCCCCAGATCACCACGCTGCCTGAAGGTAACCAGATGATGGGCATGGCCGTGATTTCTGCCGACCGCCGTTATGTTCGGTTTACGCTGATGGGCCAAATGCCGATTGCATCGGGTGTCACCGACGTGAGCACGTTCAACTTCGTCACCGGTTCCACCGGCGGCGGTACCGGTGGTGGCGGGAGTTTCGGTGGCGGCGGCTTCTTCTAAACCGTCAAGTTCACCAGCAAGAGATTCATTCGCCCGGCCTCAATCGCCGGGCTTTTTTATGCGCATCGCGCACCACCCCGGTCGAGCGTCGTTTGCCGGTGCTGTTCAACGGCGACGACGCACGGCAAGGCGGTCAGCGAGTTTTGACACAGGGCGTGATCGCATCAACTTCGCAGCAGTCCGGGAAACACATCCAGCGTGAGATCCTCGGTCAGTCCGGCCTTGAGCCGCTCGACGGCCAGCGCGCCCATGACGGCGTTGTCGGTGCATAGATGCAGCGGGGCGATGTGGAGTTCGACGCCGGCACGCTGCGTCTCGTCGGCCAGTCTCTGGCGAAGGCGTCCGTTGGCTGCCACGCCGCCGCCCACGCAGAGCGTCGGCAGACCGGTGCGGCGCGCGGCGAGCAGCGCTTTGCCGACCAGACAGTCCACGACCGCTTCCTGGAAACTGGCTGCGATGTCAGACACTTGAGAGTCCGGTAGTTCGCATTTCTGCAGCTCCGGATTTCCTTTGCCCGCGATGGTATAGCGAACGGCCGTTTTCAATCCGCTGAAGCTGAAATCGAATCGCGAGTCGTCGTTCAGGAACGAGCGGGGGAAGCGATAGGCGGTCCGCGAGCCCTGCTGGGCGACTCGCGACACGGCGGGGCCGCCCGGGTACGGCAATCCGAGCATTGCTGCGACCTTGTCGAAGGCTTCGCCTGCCGCATCGTCGATGGTGCCGCCCAGATACCGGAAGTCGTACGGCGCTTCGCAGCGGTAGAGGTTGCTGTGCCCGCCGCTGACCACCAGTCCCACGCAGGGAAACACGTTCTTGCCGCTGGCCATGCGGCACGCATAGATGTGGGCGTGGACATGATTGACTGCGACCAGCGGCTTGCCGACGGCAACGCAGAGTGCTTTGGCGGCAACGAGGCCTACCAGCAGCGAACCGGCCAGTCCCGGCGTGTTGGCCACGGCCACGGCGTCGATGTCCTGCAAGCCCACGTTCGCTCGGCGAAGGGCCTCGTCGATCACCGGCAGAATGCGTTCGACGTGAGCGCGGGCCGCGATCTCCGGAACCACTCCCGAGAACCGCTCGTGCAGCTTGTCTTGAGACGCCACAACCGAGGAACGCACGGTCAGGTCGCCGGTCACGACTGCCGCTGCCGTTTCGTCACATGTTGTTTCCAGCGCAAGCACGTTCATTTTTTCGCACCGCCGGACGGTTCGGTTTTCATGGGCTCAGCGGGTCTTCCCGCCGGTTCGGCGGAAGAGGCGGCGAGCCGCTGCCGGACGAGCGTCAGAGCCCGATCGAACTGCTTGTCCTCCAGCGTCAGATCGGGAGACTTGTCTGCCGATACGCCAGCCTGCTCCCGCTGATTCAAGCCGACATACAGTCCGCGGGTCTCCGGTTCGGTCAAGCTGACTTCGCATCCGGTGTCCGGCTGGACTCCCCACTGGCCGCCATCGCCTTCGGCCGAGTGACGATCGATGTTCCTGCCGCTCGGGCGATGATAACCGGCAGTCGTGAGTTTCAATGCGCTGCGCCCGCCTTCCAGTTCCACGATATTCTGCACACTGCCCTTGCCGAGCGTCCGCTGACCGACGATGCCGGCCCGGCCGTGGTCCTGCAGGCAGGCTGCGACGATTTCACTGGCGCTGGCGCTGTACTGGTTGACCAGCACGGCCAGCGGAAACTCCGCGAAGGTGCCCTCTTTCTTGGCGTTCCAGACCTGCTCTTCCGCATTCCGGCCGTTCATGCTGACGATGCGCCCTTCCGTCACGAACAGGTCGGCCACATCGACCGCCGTGGACAGAAGGCCGCCCGGATTAAATCGCAGATCGAGCACCAGCCCTTTCATTTGCAGGGAAATCAGCTTCTCGATCACCGAACGCAGTTCGTCCGCCGTATGTCGGCCGAACGCAGTGATACGAACATACGCGATTCCCGCTTCCCTGTCGCAGAAGTACTCCCATTGACGGTCGTTCGTTCGTCGAATCCCCCGCACCGTTTCGACTCGCACCAGATCGCGAGTCAACGACAGCTCCTCTTCTTTGCCGGTCGAGAGATGCAGGACACTGACCGTCAGTTTGGTTCCTGACTTTCCCTTCAGCTGTTTCACCGCGTCATCGATCAGCATCGAGTCCGTCGATGAGCCGTTGATGCGGGTGATAATATCGCCGGTGGCGATGCCCGCGCGCTGGGCCGGGCTGTCCGGTATGGCCGCCACAACGGTCAGCTTGCCGGGGTCCACGGACAACTGCACCCCGATTCCCGCAAACTCGCTCTCGACTCCCGTGCGAAACCGGTCGATATCCTGCGGGCTCACGTAGTTGGTGTGTTCGTCCAGTTTGCTGAGCATTCCCTTAATCGCCGCCTCGATCAATTCACGGCGACTGACGTCCTTGACGTAGTTGCGTTCGACCTGATCGAGTGTCTCCGTGAACAGTTTGAGGAGATCATAATAATCGTCCTCGTTGCGGAGTTTGTCGGTCTCTGGAGCCGACCGAGGTCCAGCAGCGGACGGTGTCGCGTTTTCCGCGGCGTCCAGGCGGAACCCGCCGATAAAGGCAGCCAGAAGCAGGAGGGCGGCTCGGAACGCCGCTGCTACGAATCGCTCGCGCATGTGGTTACCCAACGGGACTCGCTCGAGGGGGTCGGGACGGGCGATTATAGGTGCACTGCCCTGCAGCGGCAAGGAACTGGCGAGTCACGCGGCGCGGGGATTTGCCGGTCCGCAGATCAGAAGTCGTACCAGAGCCCGAACCCGATCTGCTCTTCGTTCTCGCGATAGAACGAGAGCTGGTTGGTGGCCCCGTTATAGTACTGCAGGCCCATGCGCAGCAGTTGTCCGCCGGGATTCCGCCACGACCAGCCGGCCTGCACCGTCAACGCCCCGTTGAAGTCGAGTTCCTGGCGCAGGTGCCCGTTGATGCCGAAAAAAGGCGCTCCATGCAGACCGGTCGGTCCGGGAGCTTCATAGTCTGCGCCGAACTGGAATTCCCATGGGTCGCCCACGTCGCTGTAAAACGCCCAATCCGCTTCCGCGTAAAGACGCCACCACGGCGTGATATTGAGCGAATGACCCAGCATGAGGCAATCCCGGGCGTAATTCAGACGATCGAAGTCCGGGTGGCGCAGCAGAAACTCGTCGCCCACGTGTGAGCTCAGGTGATAATAGCCGAGCTTGGTGCGCACCGGCCCCACGCCGAATACGATGGGCATGCCGGCGCGGAAGTCAACGCTGCCGAGATCCACGTCGTGCGGGATGTCCAATCGCAACTGCGCGGCACCTTCGGCCTGAATCTCGAAACCGTCCGGCCAGATCGGATCCGTCGTGCCGTACCGCAGCAGACCGACCCTGGCGCCGAGGATGCCGTCCAATACCCAGCCCCAGTCGCTCGCATTGACGACCTGAGCGCCGAGGCGAGGTTCCTTCGTACTTGCCAGATACGATCGGTAAACCAATCCGGCCGGCAGGACTTGCCATCGCCAATTGTCGACCGGCGAACCGTACGAATCGGCGCTGTGGTAATGATCCAGATCAACGAACGATTGCGGTGGCCCTTCCAGAACGTCCGCTTCCGGCAGAACATACAAATGCAGATCCGAAGTCGGAACCTCATCCAACGCCGTGGCAGCGGATGAATCCGTCGCCGACTCCTCAGTCGATGCCCGCGCGCTCGCTGCAGGTGCCTCCGCGCATGCTCCCTGCCTCACCTGCCAGACCAGCGTCCAGCACGCGATGACAAGAAGCACTTTGAAAAATGCGCGTATCACGGAAAAACTCTCTTCGTCACTATGGTTGCTTCACCGACGTTGCCGCATCGGGTCTGCAACACGCGGTCGCGGAGTCTACTGGAAACATCCAGTTCGCAACAGGCGAAGTCCGCCACGTCGGTGCTGCTCGGCAAGTCGGGTAGAAATCTCCGCATGGTGGAGGCCGCTGGCTGATATTGCTCTTGCCATGAGTTGGGCCGCAAGCTGCCAAACAGGAAAATCTGCGGTGTGTTCGCCTAGTTGAATTTCACCAGGATTGCCTGCGCTATCCACTCGGTTTCTATTTGTGGTAGTCTGGGTGGAATGCGGTATTTAAGGTGGTCGTTTCAGTCCTTACGCAGGTAGACCTGATTCGGTCCTTGCGGCCTATAATGCCTCCAATGTTTCTATCGGCCATACGCTCAGGCGATTCCAGCGGGGCAGCAGAATTCTCACTCCGTGCAAGCAATGCTTGCTGTCGCAGGTGATAGCTGCTTTGTCACGGCATGAATATGCGTGTGCGAAACAGTCTGGAGGAAGGCAGATTTTCATCCGCTTGCCGAGGATTGGCACTCGGCATTCGCGTTTGCAGCCTGCGTGGTGAATCCCGTTCAATTCAATTCCGTGCAACGCAAGGAGAAAAATCGTGGTACTGATGGAATTCAGCATCACCCCGCTCGGCAAAGGAGAAAGCGTAAGTTCCTATGTGGCACGAGCCGTGCGGATTGTGATTGATTCCGGTTTGAAGCATGAACTTCATGCGATGGGTACGATTGTGGAAGGCGAAGTCGATCAGGTGTTGCGGGTGCTTCAGCAGTGCTTTGACGAATTGGCCAAGGACTGCGATCGAGTGACCTGCAGCGCCAAGTTCGATTGGCGTCGCGGACAGCAGGAGCGGTTGGAAGCTAAAGTCGCGAGTGTGCAAGCTCGTTTGAATTCCTAGGGATCTCACGATTCCGGTGAAGGGAGGGAATGGGGTAAGCCCCGTTGATCAGTCGTGGCAAAGGTCGACGTGGCAGTTGTGGGCGCCGGAATTGTGGGTCTGGCAACTGCCTATCAATTGGTCAGCCGGAATCCGCGAATCCGAGTGCTCGTTCTTGAGAAAGAACGCTCTGCGGCTCAGCACCAGACCGGTCGGAATTCCGGCGTGTTGCATTCCGGGATCTACTATAAGCCCGGTTCGTTGAAGGCGGTCAATTGCCGGGAAGGCAAGCGATCGATGGAGGAGTTTTGCGCGTCGCACGGAATTCCATTTGAGACATGCGGCAAGGTGATCGTCGCAGTGGACGAATCCGAGATTCCCGCGCTGGAGCGGTTGCACGACCGCGGTCAGCAGAACGGCGTGAAGTGTGAGATGATCGGGCCGGAGCGACTGCGCGAATTGGAGCCGCATGCCGCGGGGATTCGCGGGATTCACGTTCCGGAAACCGGCATCGTCAACTACGCCCGGGTTTGCGAACAGCTGGTCAGCCTGCTCGGCGCCCAGGGGAGCGAGGTCTTATGCGGAGCCCGCGTCACGGGCGTCTGCGCACGCGGCGGTTCGGTGCGCATCAGGACGGTGCGGGGCGAATTTGAAGCGGGATCGCTCGTTAATTGCGCGGGACTGCATTCGGATCGAATTACGAAGTTGAGCGGCGTGGCTCTGGACGCGAAGATCATTCCCTTTCGCGGCGAATACTACGAGTTGAAGCCGGAAGTCCATCACCTGTGCCGCAATCTGATTTACCCGGTGCCCGATCCGAAATTTCCGTTCCTGGGCGTTCATTTCACGCGGATGATCGACGGGGGCGTCGAGTGCGGGCCGAATGCCGTGCTGGCTTTTGCCCGCGAGGGTTATCGGAAGACCGATATCAGTCCGCGCGATCTTGCCGAGACGCTGCTGTATCCGGGCTTCCTGTTCATGGCCTCGCGCCACTGGCGCATGGGTATGGGTGAAATGTGGCGGTCTTTCAACAAAGGGGCGTTCGTGAAGGCACTGCAGAGGCTCATGCCCGATATTTGCGGCGAGCACCTTGTGCCCGGCGGGGCCGGCGTCAGGGCTCAGGCCGTGGATCGATCAGGCGGTCTGGTCGACGACTTTCTGATTCAGGAGTCGGATCGCATTGTCAACGTGGGGAACGCTCCGTCTCCGGCCGCCACTTCCGCGTTGAACATCGGTGCAACGATTGCCGACCGATTAATGAAGCGGCTAACGTAGGCAGAGCGAAAGAACAACCTGAACATGCTCCGGTTGCTTGTGGGCGATCGATACAACCCAAAGCAATTGTGACCGGCAACGCCTGCGCTTCAGCCGTCGTTGGGGCGGCAGTGTCCCATCCGGCTGCGCCAGCGTAAACCGGGTTACACCGTTGCCTTCCGTATTGAACGGCAATGCTTTGGCCCCTTGCCGGCAAAGCAGCGGTCGAACCACGCACCGCTCGCCTCTCGTCGGCAGGTGCTGGATAGCTGGCATCGTTTCGCTCTATAATCACGCCGGCGGGGTGGGCTCGTGGGTTGGGCCTCGGCGGATGAAATACCCCGCTTCACTCATTCGCCAGGGTTTGCGCTGTCCGTTCGGGCAAAGCGCAATGCGTTCGCGAATACCAAGAGAGGGCGTTATGGCGACGGCCGTCCTGCCAGACGTGACCGAGAGATTGCGCAGTCTTGTCGGCATCGACGGCGTTCTCTGCGATCCTTCGGACCGGTTCGTCTATGGGCGCGACGCTTCGCTGTTTCAGCGCGCTGAACCTCGCTGCGTGGTCAGCCCGAAGTCGACCGCGGAAGTGCAGGAAGCGGTGAAACTGTGCATTGCGGAAAAGCTGCCCATGGTCGCGCGCGGCGCCGGGACGGGGCGTTTCGGCAGTGCGCTATCGGATGGCGGGGTTGTCTTCTCGACCGCGCGGATGCGAGAGATCATCGAAGTCAACGAGGCCGAATGTTTTGCGCTAGTCCAGAGCGGCATGGCGCTGGATCAATTGAACTGGCATTTGAAGTCCAGCGGTCTGGTCTTCGCGCCGGATCCGCTCAGCAGCGCGTCGTGCACGGTTGGCGGTTGCATTGCCGCGAACGCCAGCGGGCCCCGCTCGCTGAAGTACGGTGACACGCGGGCGAATCTGTTGGGCCTCGAGATGGTGACCTGGGACGGTCGACTCGTGCGGCTTGGCAAACCGGCAGAAGACGATGCGGATGCCGCTCTGATGCCGCAGATCGTCGGCGGAGAAGGACGGCTCGGCATAGTCACCCGAGCCTGGTTGAAGCTGGTTCGGCCGCCAGCTGCCCGCGAAATGCAAGTTGCGTTCTTCGGGTCGCTTCGCGAGGCGGTCGAAACGGGGCGTGCAGTTCTTCAATCGCCCGTCTCGGTCTGTGCGGTGGAGTTGCTGGATCGCACCGTGATTGAATCGCTGGAATCGATGTTTCACTGTCGCTTCCCGAAACTCGTCCAGGCGATGTTACTTGTCGAGTTCGAGGGAACCGCCGAAAAGCTGGCCGAGGATTCGGAGTTGTTACGCTGTCTGAGCAAACAGCTCGGGGCGCGCGAAATCCGCCAGCCGAAACAGGCCGGCGACAATCGGACTTTCTGGGCATGGAGGCTGCGGGCTCTGCCGGCCCTCTGCCGCTTTGCCAACACCTGCTGGCTCTTGAATGTGCGCGTGCCTGTCGACTGCCTGCTCGCGGTCGCCACGCAGATCGCGGCGATTGCCGAAGCACACTCGGTGCCGCTCGCGCACATCGTTCATGTCGGCGACGGCTTGTTGCATCCCGTACTGATGTTCAACGCGGCGGTGCCAGACCAGATGCAGCGGGCGCGGACGATCGTTGACGAGATCGACTCACTCTGCACCGCAGTGGGTGCGAGTCTGAGGACCGAACGCTGGCCCGGAGAAGTGAAGCCCGCCGCAGACCGGCCCGGGACAATTGCCGTCGAATCGACGTCGGAAGGTCCATCGAATTGACGTGGCTGCGAGTTTCCGCGAGGGAGGTTCAGACATGAGTACGACGTCAGCGGATTCGCAACCGGGCGACGGAACGGCCGTCACTTCGGGAAGCAACCCGGCCGAGCTTTGGTCGTTGGTGGACAAGACCGCCTTTCGGGATTGCGTACACTGCGGCGCCTGCGTGGCCGGATGTCCGACGTTTCTCGAGACGGGCAGTGAAAGCGATGGTCCGCGCGGGCGGATTCAACTGATGCAGGCTGTTGTGGAGGAGCAGATCAAGTTGGACGGGGCGGTGCAGAAGCATCTCGACCTGTGCACGCAGTGCAGGGCCTGCGAAGCAAGCTGCCCGTTTGATGTGAAATACGGGCAACTTTTCTGGACGTTTCGGGCCGCTGCCGACAAGGCGGGGCTTGCCGTGCGTCGCACGCCTCCGTTTGAACAGCGGTTGGTGCCGCGCGTGTTTTCACGACCGGATCGGCTCCGCCGCTGGATCCGTCCGACTCGATTTGCCCAGCGGTTCCGACTGGACCGCATCCTCCTGGCAAGCGGACTCTGGCGCATGATGCCCGGACGCTGGGGACGATTGCTGACGCTTTTGCCCCGCCGGGAGAAACGCTCGGCCCGGTTGCCGCATGTGCTTCCCGCCAAGGGCAAACGCCGCGCTCGCGTGGCGCTGTTCACCGGATGCATGGCCGATGCCCTGTTCCGCCAGCTTCACTGGGAAACGGCTCGTGTTCTTCAGGAAAACGGCTGCGAGGTCTGTGTGCTGCGCAGCCAGGTCTGTTGCGGCGCGTTGCACCATCAGGCCGGCCATCTGGCCGAGGCGAGAGAACTGATCGAACAGAACACTCGCGCGTTTGCCGCCAATGATTTCGACGCAATCGTCACGAACTTCGCGACCTGCGGCGGGTTCTTACGCCAGTACGGTTCGTTCGACATGAGCCATTTCGGCGGCAAGGACACCCCCAAGGACTTGGAAGCGCGACGTCGGCTGTCCGCCAGGACCGGGGACGTGTGTGAATTCCTGGATTCGATCGGCATCGTCCCGCCCCATGGAGAGATTCCGGTCACGGCAACGTACCACGATGCCTGCCAACTGGTTCACGCTCAGCACGTCCGCGAATCGCCACGACGCCTGCTGGGGAAGATCCCGGGGTTGACGCTGACCGAACTTCCCGAAAGCGACGTGTGTTGCGGTGCCCACGGTCTGTATAGCTTCACTCAACCCGAAATGGCGGATCGACTCGGTCAGCGCAAACTCGCCAATATCGAAAGGACTAACGCCGACATCGTCGTGACCTCCGACCTGATGTGTCTGCTGCACATCTCAAGAGCCGCACGATTGCAGAAGCGTCCGCTGCGCGTCGTCCATCCGATCCATCTGCTGGACCTGAGCTATCGCGAAAAACCGTTTCGCCCTTGAGACTCGAAATGTGATTCGTGCGATCGGCCAAGGTTCGTCCACCATAATGGTCGAGCGGTGTACACACTGATGGCCTACCTTTGGAGAATTGCGACTCCGATGGAGTGTGACGTTCGGTGCAGTCACTGCGGCGAGGCGATCATCGGTTGTGTGAACCGCTGTTGGCGATGTGGCCAGAGCCTCCCCGCCATGTCGGATTGCTGGCCCTCTCCGCCAGTCCGCCGACTCGACGTGAATCACACCACGGCGCTGCTGGCCGATGTGATCGAAACGACCGAAATCCCTCGCATGGAAAATGCGCGAATCCCTCTGTATGGTGGTTTTTCGGCTGGGAGAATGAGGGGAATTTCGGTCGCGATCCGGTCTCGAGCGGTCGGTTCGCCGGCCTCCCGTGCACTGGTTGCCGCCAGTGCTTCCAACGTGCTGGGGCTGCTGGCTTTGCTTGTTTCACTTCAGTTTCCAGGCGTCGCGGCGGCGATTGCCGGTTTGGGCGTGGCGGTTGGCTACCTGGGGCTTGGGGCAAGGCGATCGGAGACCGCCATTCTGGGGCTGGTTTTCAGTTGCGCTGCACTGCTGCTGTCGGGTTTCTTTCTTGCCGTTGCTGCCTATGTGCACGTCAACGGCATGAATCCATGGGACCCGTATATTTCTCAGCCGTTCGGTCCCTGAGTCGGTGATCGGACTGTCGGGTGGGGACTGGTTCTTGAGTTGGCGTATCGAGCATAAACGCTGCAAGCGGCATCTTTATTTTGCCTCCGCCTCTGCTTATATTCATTAGATTGCGTAGAGCGCAAAGTCCTCCCAGACATCGGGAACTAACAGATTGACGTGAGACAGGAGCCTTATGATGAACACCATGCGACGTTGGACTCCCGGACTGATCGGCCTGGCTGTGGGCATCTTGATTTTTGCCGCTTCGCAGCCGACGGCCGAGGCCTGCTGGCGCTGTGGCAAGCCCAGCTGTCGGACGTATCAGACGGTTGAGAAGACCGTGTACGTGCCGACGATGGTGCCCGAGACGCGAATCGTCACGTGCACGGAATACTGCCGCGAAGTGCAGCAGCGCCAGGTGACCGTTGCCCGGTGCGTTCCTGAAGTGCGTCAGGTTCGGCAGCAATACGTGGTAATGGTGCCGCAAGTTCGCGAGCGAGAGCGAGTGACGACGGTCATGGTTCCGACGATGCGCGAAGTTGAGCAGACCTACATGGTGTGTGTGCCCGAGCAGGTTGTGCGTGAGGGAACTCGCACGGTTTGCAGGCCCGTCATGGTTGAAGAAACCCGGACTGTCTGCCGCGACATGGGCCACTGGGAGCAGTGCACCGTCGAGCGTCCGGTGTATCGCGTGGGTTGTTTTGGTCGGCCCCGCTGTGGTGAATGCCCGCAGTCGGTCTGCTGCACGCGACGCGTGTGGGTTCCCAATCTGGTCCAGGAACAGGTGCCCGTGAAGGTCTGCAAGTACGAAATGGTCCAGGAGCCGTGCCAGTATACGACGACCGTTTATCGGCAGGAAAAACGCGTGCGTACCGTGCAGGTTTGCCAGTACGTTCCGCAGGAGCGTCGCTGCATGGTTCGCGAAGTGGTCTGTGTGCCGGAGCGCCGGGAGCGGGTCTGCAACGTCACAACGATGAAACGCGAGCTGCAGACCATCACGCAGAACTGCGTGGTGATGGTTCCCCATCAGGTCCAGCGGGAGATCCAGGTAACGACCTGCAAGATGGTCCCGAAGCAGATTTGCTGCCGGGTTCCCGTCAGCTGCTGTGATGCGCCGTCCGGCAAGTAGTCAATTTCGGACAGGCGGTATGTGAAAGGGGGCCGGTTCGCCCGATGCGGACTGGCCTTTTTCGCGCGCGTCGTTGTTCCCGACGACCGGATCCGAGCCGAACGGCAGCGTCGAGTTCCATGTGCCGCCCGAATTGGGCCGACATCGCGGACGTACTGGAGGGAGCATCCGGCTCCGCGCATCGGACGAGGTTCCGGCAAGAGAATTCAGAGGTTCGGCGAACTGCGTTCCCAACGTGAGAGCCGCTCGAGAGCTTCCATGCGTTCGTGATCGCCGAGTTTCGCTCGACGCACCGATTCGTGGAGGATCGAGATATTGCGGTCGTATGTGGAGCGATCAAGGGGAAAAGGGGTGCCATCCTTGCCGCCGTGTGCGTGAGCATAGTCGGCCCATTGGCGTTGCCTTGTTGAACCGCCGGGGACTGTTCGCGAACCGACTGCCGGATCCCGTTGCGAAACAGGGGCCTTGAATATGATTTCGGCCAGCAGTGCGAGGCTTCGCACCGTGGCCGGGCCGACGCCCGCGATGCCGAGCAGCGTTGCAAAGTCTGCAGGGTGCTGTTCGTAGACGGTCGTCACGATCTTGCGCAGACGCGGCACATTGACGTCCAGGTCGAGCAGGGGGTGGCGTCGCGGTGCGAACAGCGTCGGGCCTTCGGTTGCTTTCTGCAACTCGTGCAGCAGCCAATCGGGCCGCTCGCGCACGAGGTCCACACTTGCGCGGCGGCTGGGGGCCGCCTCCTGGGCGACCATGTTCAAGAGGGTCAGCTGGCGCGTCTGAGGAATGGAGGTCTGAGTCGAAAGGTCCTGGATGGCCGCGTGCGGTTCGCAGACAAAGTCTTTCACGTGTTCACCGAGCCAGTGGTAGCGTCGGGCCCAGGGGCCTTCGGCCTGCATGCCCTGCTGGACTACGCACCATGCGCCCTTTGCCGTGAAGAAAAAAGCGTGGTGATACAGGTCATAGCCGTCCTGGACAGCGGCCGAGTCAACCTTTGCGCTCATTCGCGAGGCGTGGACCAGATCGTCGCCGCCCGAAATGGAGAGCCGGTCGGCGGCGGTGACGATTTCCTGCGGAGTCTTGCGGCTTGCGGCTCCTTTGCCGCCGGCGACGAAAATGCCCAGGTCGTTTCCGTGCTTCTTTGCCGCCTCCTTCAACGCGCCGCACGTCACGGTGGTCAGGCCTGAACTGTGCCAGTCGAAGCCCAGGATGCAGCCGAATGCCTGGAACCACCAGGGGTCAGCCAGGCGGCGGATCATCTCTCCCGGGCCGAATTCCTCGACGATGGCCATCGTGATCGCTCCGGCCATTTGCGTCATGCGGCGAAACAGCCAGGCGGGGGCCTTTCCCGAGTGCAGCGGCAATTGTGCAATCCGTCGCTTCATGGGACGGATTATAACCACACGGACACGTTCGAAACACGCGGCAGCGAAAGTCTGGCGTGTCTTGGAAAACTCGGGGGCTCCCAGCGCGTGGTCCGTGCTTTCTGCAAGACGTATAATCGTGTCGTGAGGCCGAATCGAACGATCCGCGGAACAACCGGCTGGCGGGTGCGGAATGGACGAGACTCAAGAACGAACGGCTCGAACGCAGACTCGTCGCGTGCACCATTCGACGCTGGCCGGCGCCTGGTATGCGTCGGAGCGGAACCGACTTGCACGCGAGATCGAGGCCCATCTTCGCTCGGTTCCGGAACGGCAAGTCGACAATCTCTGCGCGCTCATTCTGCCGCATGCCGGTTATCAATGGTCGGGGCCCACGGCAGCGCACGGAATCCGGCTATTGCGGCGAGACGCCTTCGATCGCGTGATCGTCATGGGGCCGTCGCATCGCGTGCCGTTGGAAAACCAGGCCAGTCTGCCTGAGGAAACGCACTTTGCCAATCCGCTCGGCGAACTGGCGCTGGATGTCGATTTCATCGAGAGTCTGCGGCGGCACGCGGTATTCGCGGGGGATTCGGGCGCACATGCCGAGGAACACAGCGTGCAGATCGAGTTGCCGTTGCTGCAGCAATCGCTGGGCGATTTCCGGCTGGTTCCGATCGTGGTGGGGCAATTGAACGCGGATAGCGTCACTCGGATGGCCGAGATTCTCCGCCCGATGCTCGATGAGCGAACGCTGGTCGTTGTCAGCAGCGACTTCACGCACTACGGGCGGAGGTTCGGCTACGTTCCCTTCGAGGACAACATCCAGGAGAACGTCCGGAGACTGGATGACGGAGCTTTGGGCTTGATTCTCGCGAAGGACGCCCGGGGATTTCTCGAATATGTTCGCCGCACGCAGGCCACCATTTGCGGACGATACCCGATTGGCATTCTGCTGTCGATGCTGCCCGGGGACGCACAGGCCCATCTGTTGAATTACGACACTTCAGCGCGGATCAGCGGCGACTGGTCGAATTCGGTGAGTTACGCGGCGCTTGCATTCACGGGCAGGTGGTCCGGAGCGCGCGGCGGTTCGACGCGGGTCGAGAACTCTGCCGCGGACGAAGCGCCGAGCAGGGGCGAAGAGGGGGCAATGCTGCTCAGGCTGGCTCGCGAAGCGATGGAGTTCGGCGTGCGGGAGGGCCGCGTGCCGCAACCGGATGAACTTGCCACGCGAGTACATCCTGCCTGGGAGGCCAGCGCGGGGGCATTCGTTACGCTGCGGCAGCATGGCCGATTGAGGGGCTGCATCGGGGAAATCTATCCGACCCGGCCGCTCAGCCAGGCGGTGATTCATCAGGCCGTCAATTCCGCTCTGAATGATCGGCGATTTGCTCCGGTGACGGCGGGCGAGTTGGACGAACTGGCGCTGGAGGTTTCGGTGTTGACTCCTCCGCGTCAGGTGAGTTCAGCCGATGACATCGTGCTGGGCAAGCATGGAATCATTCTGCGCAAGGGATCGAAATCGTCCGTATTTCTTCCTAAGGTCGCCATCGAACAGAAGTGGACCCGAGATGAAACGCTGACGCATCTGGCGCTGAAAGCCGGATTGCCCGCCGATGCGTGGCGCGAAGGGGCCGTGTTTGAGGTGTTTGAAGCGATTGTATTTGAAGAACGCGACCGGTCGTGACATAAAGTGCGACAAGAGAGGTGATTCGACATGCGATGGAAGAGCGGTGAGGATATTCTCGAGGCAGTTCGCGGATTTCAGTTGCCATGTGTGATCATTGCCGCGGCCGACCTGGATTTTTTCAATGCGTTGTCCAACGGACCGCTGGCTGCCGATGCGCTTGCCGCAAGGACCTCCTGTGACGTGCGAGGCGCGACGGTGCTGGCCGACGCGCTGGCTGCTGCCGGGATTCTCGTCAAGAACAACGATGCGTATTCGCTGCCGCCGGACCTGAGACAGTACCTGGTGGATGAATCACCGCGAAGTGTGGCCGCGATGATTCGCCATCAGGGGACTTGTCTGCGGCGATGGGCCCGCGCCGAGTGGGTCGTCCAGGGAGGGGAGCGTGAAGACCTTCCTCCCAGCGTGCGCGGACGCTCGGCCGACTACGCGGCTTTCATCGAAGCGATGAACGTTGTGTCCGGCGCCGTCGCCGGTCCGCTGGTGAACGAGATCAACCCGGGTGATTTTCGCTGCGTGCTGGATGTGGGCGGCGCGTCGGGAACGTGGACGATTGCCTGGTTGAAGTGCAATCCGTCGGCGCGCGCCATCCTGTTCGACCTTCCGGAGGTCATGGAGCAGGCCCGTTGCCGTCTCCGCGAGGAGGGCTTTGCCGATCGAGTGACTCTGGCAGCGGGCGACTTTGAACGGGACGCGTTTCCCAAGGGAGCGGATCTGGCATGGATCAGCGCCATCATCCACCAGAACTCGCGCGAACAGAACGTGGCACTCTACCGGCGCGTTGCCGAGTCGCTTGAACCGGGCGGTCGGGTTCTGATCCGCGATATTGTGATGGAGGAATCGCGGATCGCGCCGCCGCCGGGCGCTTTCTTCGCTGTGAATATGCTCGTCGGCACTCCGCGGGGCGGGACCTACACGCTCAGCGAAATCCGGGAAGATCTCGAAGCTGCGGGATTCGGCGACGTTCGCCTGGTGCGACGCGATGAGGGCATGCACTCGGTGGTCGCCGCGCAGAAACGATAGCGTCCGACCTCAAGCATGGGGACGTCCGCAGAGCAGTCCGCCTCGCTTCTGTAACGTTCGAGTTCGCCCTGCTTCGCGAGCACACCCGGCGATCACGCCAGGATGTCGCGCACCAGATTGCCGTGCACGTCGGTCAGGCGATAGTCGCGGCCCTGAAATCTGAAAGTCAGCCGGAGGTGGTCGAACCCCAGTTGGTTGAGCAGCGTTGCGTTCAGGTCGTGTACGTGGACGGGATTCTCGACGGCGTTGAAGCCGAGTTCGTCGGTAACGCCGTATACGAAACCCGGCTTGACTCCTCCGCCGGCCAGCCAGACGGTGTAGCAGCGATTGTGGTGGTCGCGGCCGTCGTTGCCGCCCTGAACCATCGGCGTTCGTCCGAACTCACCGCCCCAGATCACCAGCGTGTCGGCGAGCATGCCTCGCTGTTTAAGGTCGCGCACCAGCGCGGCGCTGGCCTGGTCCGTATCGATGGCGTTCTGCTTCACGCCGGCCGCCAGATTCGAATGCTGGTCCCACGCTTCGTGGAACAACTGCACGAAACGCACTCCGCGTTCGGCGAGACGTCGGGCGAGGAGGCAATTACGGGCGAAAGTTCCTTCGTTCGGGTCCTTGATGCCGTAGCTCTCGAGCACGGTCTTCGGCTCGCTGGCCAGATTCATCAGTTCGGGCGCGCTGGTCTGCAGGCGGTATGCCATCTCGTAGCTCTGGATCCTCGCGGCGATTTCCGGGTCGCCCGCTTTTTCCAGATGCCGCTCGTTCAGGCGTTGCAGCGTGTCCAGCGAAGCCCGCTGTGTTTCGGAGTCGATCCCCCGCGGGTTGGAAAGATACAGCACCGGATCACCGGCGCTCCGCAGCGGCGTGCCGGCGTACATCGTGGGCAAGAAACCGCAGCCGTAATTGCTCGCTCCGCCGCTGGTCCCTTTGGCACTGGTCAGCACGACAAAGCCCGGCAGATCCTCGGATTCGCTTCCCAGTCCGTAAAGCGTCCAGGCACCGAAACTGGGACGCCCGAACTGTTGGGAACCGGTGTTCATCAGGATCTGGGCGGGCGCGTGATTGACGGCATCGGTCTGCATCGAGCGGATCAGGCAGATATCGTCCGCAATTCCCGCGGTGTGAGGCAGGAGTTCGCTCAGTTCCATGCCGCATTGGCCGTGCTTGGCGAATTTGTACTTCGGGCCCAGCAGCGCTGAATTCGGGTTGATGAACGCGGCCCGATATCCCTTGAGCAATTCAGCCGGCGGCAGTTGGCCGTCGCGTTTGGCGAGTTCCGGCTTGTTGTCGAACAACTCGAGCTGGCTCGGCGCCCCCGCCTGGAAGATGTAGATCACCCGCTTGGCCTTGGCGGGAAAATGCGGCGCTCTCGCGGCCAGGGGATTCTTGGCGCGCACTTCGGCGCCGGCCTCCCGCATGGCCAGAAAATTGGCGGCGATGCCCGCCAGCCCGATCCCGCATTCCTGCAGGAACCAGCGTCGTGTGATGTTTCGCGCAACAGCGGAACGCAGGGAATGGGAGGACTTCATGAGAACACTCAATCCTTGGTGACGGTTTCGTCGAGGTTCAGCATAACGCGGGCCACCAGCGTCCATGCGGCGGCGTCCTGCGGCGTCACGTTGGGAGGCAACTCAGGGAGCTTTGCCGCATCGCCCGTCGCGACTTCCCGAATACTCAGCCAGCCGTCGGCCAGCCGTTTCCGTCGCGACTGGAGCAGCGAAAGCACTTCGTCCCGCTCCGCCTGTTCCGGCTCCCTGGCGGTGCAGAGCCGGAAGGCGTAGGCCGCGCGGTGTGCGTCGTCGGCCTCGGCCTCGCGCAGAATCCGCAGGGCCATCGCCTGAGCTGCCTCCATGAAGATCGGTTCGTTCAAACCGGTAAGGGCGGCCAGCGCGGTATTGGAACGCGGGCGGCGGACACACGAAAAATCACCGTTGGGTGCGTCGAAATTCGACAGCACCGGATCCGGCATCGATCGCTTGCGGAAAACATACAGAGTACGCCGATATCGGTCCGGGGCCGTGGCGGCTTTCCAGTACGAGGGGTACGTGTAGTTGTAGTCCAGCACGTTCTGGGGAACCGGCGGAATGATCCCGGGACCTCCGAGCTTATGGGCGATCAGCCCCGACGCGGTGAGTGCAATGTCGCGAACAACCTCCGCATCCGCGCGGAAACGCGGCCCGCGGGTGAGCCAGCGATTGCGCGGGTCGCGTTCGAGCAAGGCGGGAGTTACCGCCGAACTTTGCCGGTACGTCGCGCTGGTAAGAATCGTGCGGATCAGGTGCTTCTGGCTCCAGCCATGCTCCATCAGGTCCACAGCAAGCCAGTCGAGCAGTTCGCGGTATTCGGGCACCGGCGCCCGCGTGCCAAAATCCTCCGGGGTGGCGACGAAACCTTCGCCGAAAATCGCCTGCCAGATGCGGTTTACCGCAACTCGCGCAGTCAGCGGCGAACGCCGGTCTGCAAGCCATCTAGCGAACGCCAGTCGATCCGGCGGGCCGTTGCTCTCCAGCGGATGCAGCGCGGCCGGCGTGTGGGGCGCGACGACCTGCAGGGGCTGGTCCCAGTTCCCGCGGTTCAGAAAGTGAGTCTGGCGCACCTTGTCGCCGCGCCGTTCCGCGAGGTGCAGCATCGACGTCGGAGCCTGCGGATAGGCATTCCACCGGGCGTCGATCTCGTCGTTCAGCGATTTCAGATCGGGCACCTTGGTTCGCCATGCCGCAAACAGAGCGGCCTGCTGTTCAGCGGTTCTCTCCGCGGCGGGACTTTGCATGGCCAGTACGGCCGCATAATTCACGGGCAGCGCGGCGGGCGCGGGCGCGCTCGTGGTACTGATCCGGCAGCATCCCAGCATGTCATCCATGCGCATTGCAATTTTCAATTGCGTTTCCGCGGGAAAATCCAGCGGTGCCTCGAACTGCACCACGGCGACCGAAGGCTGATTGCGTCGGCCTATCCCCCGGTCCGCACGCCACGAAGTTTCGTCCTTGCCGTCGATCAGCAGACTCACCGGGCCCTTGATGTTCTTGCCGTCCGGAGATTTCTGTTCGGGCTCGGAGAAGTCGGCCGACGCGTTGACGAGTTTCAGCTTCTTCCAGTCTTTCGCACCGGGTTCCTGCACGAAGACCTCCACCTCGAGCAGTCCCCACCCTCCCGTGCCGCTTCGGCCGGGACCGCCGTGCGGAAGATCGCGATGATTGAGTACCTCGAGACGCAGGCCTGTGACTCCCTTGAGTGCGGGCCTGGCAATCGCAAAGACGTCGTTACTGACGTGACCTCGCATCAGCAGTGACTTGTCGCTTTCCTGCGTGGGATGATTGAGCCCGCTGATGCTGCCCAGTTCCGTTGCCTCGATCGGCTTCCATTCCGCGCACTGCTTCGCAATCCCGCTGGTCCAGGCTTCCATCTCCTGCTGCCACTGAGGACGCTGCGTCTTCAGTCGCTCTTCGACGGCCCGTATCGCGGCTTCGATGTCCGAGATCTGCTTCAATTGGTCGGCCGTATAGACCCAGGATTGGGCTTCGTACGAGTTGTTGAGAAAGGCGAACATCCCGTAGTAGTCGTCCTGCGTCAGCGGATCGAACTTGTGCGAGTGGCATTGACCGCATTGAATGGTCAGGCCCAGCACGGATTTGCCAAGGCAATCCATCCGGTCAAACATCTCCACGATGCGGAACTGTTCGGGGACGATCGCGCCTTCTTCGTTCAGCATGCTGTTGCGCAGGAAGCCCGTTGCGAGAACCTGATCCTGGGTCGCAGCGGGAAGCATGTCGCCGGCAAACTGCTCGACCAGGAACTGGTCGTAAGGCATGTCGCGGTTCAGCGCCCGCACGACCCAGTCGCGCCATGACCACTGCTCCCGTTGCAGGTCTTTTTCGTAGCCGTTGGTATCCGAGTAACGGGCCGCGTCCAGCCAGTGGCGGGCCCATTTCTCCCCGAAGCGTTCACTCTGGAGCAGCGCATCGATCGTCGCGTCGACGCCCTGCTTCTCGAACGCAGCGAGTTCCTGCGGAGAGGGCGGAAGTCCAATCAGATCCAGGTACAATCGCCGGCAGAGCTTGGCCGGCGTCTCCGGCGCGGAGGGTTTCAACTGCATCGAGTCGAGCCGTGCCGCGACGAACGCATCAATCGGATGAGTTGGACCGGATTGCGGAAGCGACGCCTTCTGCGGAGACGTGAAGGCCCAGTGCGCCGTGTAGTTCGCCCCCTCGGCGATCCATTGCCGGAGCGTTTCGATCTGCTTCTCCGAAAGAGGCTTCCTTTCGGAGGGCGGCGGCATCATCTCGCTTTCGTCCTTCGAAGTGATTCGGCGGATCAATTCGCTGTCGTCCGGTTTGCCCGGAACGATCGCCGGATCGCCCGATTCCCCGCCGGTGAGTGCTTTTTCCCGATCATCGAGGCGCAATCCGCCCTTCCGCGTTGCGTCGTCGACTCCATGGCAGTGCGAGCAGCGGTCGGTCAGGATCGGCAGGACTTCACGCGGAAAATCAACGGCTTCCCCGGCTGCGGCCACACCCTGAAGCACGAGGGCGAACAGCGTTGCAGGGAGAGCAATCCAATGCAGTTGGACACGAATGCAATATCTCATGGCAGTTCGTCGTCGCCGGAGGTTTCAGTCGCGAGGGAAATGGGAGACTAGTCTGAACGGTCTCTTGAAAAGCCGCAGGCCGAACATGCTGCGTGCTGGCCCGATCTGCCGAGCGGCAAAAGCCTCTCCGAGAACGAATAGGCTAACAAACAGGGCCTCGCCTGTACACGAAAAAACAGGGCGGATTATTCGCAGTTCAAAGCTCCGGCAACCGGATCTCCGTCCGTTTGGCGAATCCGCGGGCATTGTTCAGGTAAAAGGACTGCTCGGCGATGAATGCGTACAGTCGGCAGCGGAACCGTTGGATGAACTGATCGAGGTCGAAGGACGCGCCGACGAAGAACTCCTTCACGGTGGGGAATCTCGTGACGAAGCTGTTGAATGCGGAAAGACCCTCAATGCCGAGGCCGATCGGTTCGACCCGTCCCGCCATCTGCAGTCCTTCGATTTCGCGCCAGTCGTCGCTGTCGCGAAAAATGGACCCTGCGGCACGCCCCGATTTCATCGCAGCCGCCGCGTGACGGCTCTCCGCTGAAGAAAAGAAGTAGAATCGTCCCTTTTCGTAGACGTAATAAACCGGTGCGGACCAGGGATCGGGATCTGCGACGGAAAGGACCAGGGTCCTCCGCGCGAGGATGAGCTTCAGTGCGAGTTCGTTAATCGGTTCGTTCATTTTCGCCATACCCGTCGCACTCCGGCCATCGCTGATGAGGAAGGAATACGCTGTCGAAAGGCTGCGAGCCGGGGCGAGATTTCCGGCCGCGACGTCAGGTATACTTGTCCGCACCGGCCTCGGCCGCAATCCAATTCAGGTCAGGGATATAAAGGTCCGCGCATGCTCGATCGTCTTTACGGCCATCTCTCCGCAGTGATCTTCGTGGGGCACGTCACGCTGGTCGTCGCGCTGGCCGTTCGCGTGATCATGCGCCGCCCGTCGCCCGGCGTTGCCCTGGCATGGCTGCTGTTGATCACGGCGGCTCCCTACGTCGGCCCTGTATTCTATTTGCTGATCGGCGAGAGGCGAGTTGCTCCCAGCCGCGCCCGAGGCATTCGCGAATTGCACAGGGACTTCCGGAAAATCGCCGAAACGGCCATTCGCGATGGAATCCTCGACGTTGACTGGTCGCGGCATCCGCCGGACGTACGCAGTCTGGATAGACTGGGGCTGAACCTGATCGGCAGCCCGACGGTCCGCGGAAGTTCATTTGAATTGTACTCGGATACTCGCGAGATGCTCGGCGCGATCGCCCGCGATGTCGATGCGGCGCAGGTCAGCGTGCTGATGGAGTTCTATATCTGGAACGAGGGCGGGGACGCGGACGAGGTACTGGAAGCCGTAATCCGCGCCGCGGAACGCGGCGTTGCTTGTCGTCTGCTGATCGATGCGCTGGGTGCGCGGCCTTGGTGGAAGGGCAAGCAACCCCGGCGGCTGCGCGAGGCGGGCGTGGACGTCCGCGAGGCGCTGCCCGTCGGATTGTTCCGCTCGTTCGTGGGACGGACCGACCTGCGAGTCCACCGCAAGATCGTCGTGATCGACGGCCACATCGCCTGGACGGGAAGCATGAACCTGGTTGACCCTCGTTTCTTCAAACAGAACTCGGGCGTCGGCGAGTGGGTGGACGCGATGGTCCGTCTGCGCGGGGCGGTGGTTGCCCCGTTGGCGGCCACGATGATCAGCGATTGGATTCTGGAAACGAACGAGACGCTGGACGAATTGATCGCTGCTGCCGGTCTGCGGCTTGTCGAGCCCGAGGGTCCGGCCGACATTCAGGTGATTCCGTCCGGACCCGGAGAGACTGACGACGGGCTGCTGCAGATGATTCTCGCATTGATCCAGTGCGCGCGGAAGGAGTTGGTGCTCACGACTCCCTATCTGGTGCCCGATGATTCGCTGCTGCGTGCTTTGCGCGGCGCCGCTGCCCGCGGAGTGTCCGTGCGGCTTGTGGTTCCTGAGAAAGTCGATTCGTTCCTGACCCGATATGCAAGCCGCTCCTACTACAACGATCTTGTGGATGTCGGAGTAAAAATCCACCAGTATCGCGGCGGCCTGCTGCACACAAAGTCCATTACCGTGGATTCGGAACTGTCGATGTTCGGCACCGTGAATCTCGACATGCGCAGCCTGTGGCTGAACTACGAAGTGTCGTTGTTTGTGTACGACGTGGATTTCGCGACGCGACTGCGCGAGCTGCAGCAATCGTATCTCGACGATTCGCTGCTGTTGGATCCTCAGGACTGGCAGGCTCGCCCTCTGCCGATCCGATTGCTCGAGGATACCCTGCGTTTGTTTGCACCTGTTCTGTAGTACGGGATCAAGAGTCCAGAACATCATTCATTGCGATTGCCGGATTCCGAAGCACGAATCACCCGCGTTCACGTGAGCCTGAAATGAGCAGCACAAACTCGAAGGTCGTCAGTCCGCAGGAATCGGTTCGCACGGTCGCTCGCCTGAAGCCGCTGACCGCCCGGGCCGGTTTGATCGGTGTGGGCCATCACACGTACTGGACCCAATTCCCCGGTCTGCTCGACGAAATGCACCGCAAAATCGGGGTCGTTGCCGAACGCATCCGCGCTCATGAGGTTGAAGTTCACAATTTCGGGCTTGTCGACAATGCACAGACAGCCTGGGCTGCCGTGCCTAAGATCAAAGGCGCAGACGTCGATGTGCTGTTCATTGACATGGCGACCTATGCCACTTCATCGACCTTCGGGGTGATCTGCCGAGAAGTGAACGTGCCGATTGTGCTCGTGGCGCTGCAGCCGATGGAGGCCATGGACTACCCGAACGGCACGACCTTCATGCAGTTGTGCAATGACGACTTCTGTTCGGTACCGGAGTTCACGGGCGTGGCGGCCCGTTTCGGAAGGCCCGTTCCCGAGGTGATCCTCGGGCATGAACACAATGACCCGCAGGCCGAGGCGGATCTTGCCGGTTGGTGTGCGATCGCGAAAGTGCTGCACAGTCTCCGGCGCGGGCGGATCGGACTGATGGGGCACGTGCTGGAGTCGATGTACGACATGCACACCGATCCCTGCGCGATAACGGCAGCGTTCGGTTGTCATGTGCCGCTGCTCGAGCCGCATGACCTGCTGCGACATTATCGATCCGCGGATCCGGAGGCCATTGCGGCCAAGAAACAGGTGATCTGCGACTTCTTCGAAACGCCGGACCCCAAGAGCGATCCCATCACCGAGAAACTCACGGTGGAGGATCTGGAAATCGCGGCCAGAACGGCCGTCGCTCTGGACGGCTTGATCGCCGAAAAAGACCTGACCGGACTGGCGTACTACTACGAGGCGGATCCGGGAAGCGAACTTCGCACGCTGATGACGAATCTGATCGTTGGCAACTCGCTGCTGACCGGCGGAGGCTTCCCGATGTGTGGCGAGTACGACCTGAAGAACTGCATCGCCATGCTGATCTTCGATCGCCTCGGCATCGGCGGCAGTTTCGCCGAGTTTCACCCGGTCGATTTTTCGGCCGATACGGTTCTGGTCGGGCACGATGGTCCGCATCACATCAACATTGCCCAGGGCAGACCTGTTTTGCGGAGCCTGAAGAAGTACCACGGCAAACCGGGCAGTGGTGCGAGCGTGGAATTTCAACTGAAGGAAGGGCCGATCACCATGATGAGCATCGGCCAGACCTCGCAAGGCAGGTTCAAGTTCGTCATTGCCGAGGGGATGTCCGAACGTCGCCCGATTCCGCCAACCGGCAACACGAACACACACGGCCGATTTGGCAGAAATGTCCGTGAGTTCCTGTGCGAATGGGTGAAACAGGGGCCGACTCACCACTTTGCCCTGGGAGTCGGACATCACGCCAATGCGTTGACCAAGGTCGCCGGTTGCCTCGGAATCGAATCAGTAGTGGTTCGCCGGCAGGAGTCTTGAATCCGGCTGAAGGTCTCAATCGAAGTCGTACGCATATTTTTCGACATACGAGGTACCCGATGAGTTTCGCCGGTCCGCCGATTTCCGCCCGCCCTCGCGGGGCGTCTCTCGGAGCCTGGGTGCTGTGCGGGCTACTGTTTGTTGCGACGGCTTTGAGTTTCCTCGATCGGCAGGTATTGTCCGTGCTCGCGCCCGTCCTCACGGACGATCTCGGCATGAGCAATACGGATTATTCGCGAGTGGTGTCCACTTTCGTTTTTGCCTATACGCTCATGTTCGCAGCTGGCGGTTGGCTGGTGGACCGCCTCGGCACCGTAAGAGGCCTGGCGATTTCCGTTGCCGTCTGGTCGCTTGGCAGTGCGGGGCATGCGCTGGCCGCCGGCGCATTGGGACTCGGCGCAGCAAGATTCGTCCTCGGGCTCGGCGAAGGTGCCTGTTTTCCAGCGGCCACCAAGGGGGCCGTTGAGTGGTTTCCGGCCCATCAACGCGGGCTTGCCATCGGTATTGCAATCGGGGGGGCGGCGTTCGGTTCCATGCTCGCGCCGCCACTGACTGCCGTGATTGCCGGGAGGTTTGGCTGGCGCGGTGCGTTCGTAACTACCGGATTGATCGGCTTGGTATGGCTCGTCGCCTGGATCATTGCGGGGCGATTCGCGCAGGCGGCTGCGGACCGTGCAAAGGCAGCAGCTTCGCAGACCGGCTCTTCGAAATCACAAGACGTAACCTACGGCCCGGAGCAGGGCAACTTGTTGCGCCGGCCTGCCGTTTGGCATTTTCTGTTGGCGAGGTTTTTTTTCGACCCGGTGTTCTATTTCTACCTTTTCTGGATCCCGCAGTTCCTTGCCAAGGAACGGGCGTTTTCACTGGACGACATCGGCGATTACTACTGGATCCCGTTCCTCGCTCTGGGCCTGAGCAACATAGCGAGCGGGCATCTCGGGGACTTTCTGATCCGACGCGGATGGTCACCCCGGCGGACCCGGCGCACTCTGCTGAGCGTTGCCGCACTCGTGACGCCCGTGTCGAGTCTGGTGGTCTGCACGCCGAACGCGGCTTGGGCTGTGGCGCTGATGGCCCTGCTGATGGCTGCACACGGACTGTGGATCTCCAATTATGTCGCTCACATCAGCGACTATTTCCCCTCGCGGGTCATGGCAACGGTTTTCGGAATGACGGGTGCCGTGGGCGGAACTGCGGGAATCATCGCGACCATGGTGACGGGCCCGGTGGTCGACAGGCATGGCTTCACGCCCATTTTCGTTTGCATGGCATTCCTATATCCTTTGGCGTTGCTTGTTCTGTTGGCGATTCCGCCTGCCGCGGTGCATCCGGCGCGGACATCCGCGGGATAGAAATCGAGAGAAGGCGACATTCATGAATACGTTTCGCATTGCGTTGTTCCCCGGTGACGGCATTGGTCCGGAAGTCATGCGCGAGGCCGTGCGAGTCCTCGCCGCCGTGGAGGAACTGGACGGTAGTTTCCGTCTCGACACGACCGGGTTTCCCTGGGGAACCGATCACTATCTTCAGCACGGTCACGTTGTGCCCGACAACTTCCTGGAGATTCTCTGCTCGTTCGACGCAGTATTCCTCGGAGCGCTTGGCGATCCCGCACGCGTTCCCGACCACATCATGCTCAATCCGCTGATGGGTATGCGTCAGGGGTTCGACCAGTACGTGAGTCTGCGGCCCTGCCGATTGTTCGCCGGCATTCCTTCGCCGCTGGCTTCGCCGGGCAAGATCGATTTCGTGGTGGTCCGAGAAAACTCCGAGGGCGAATACGCAATCTGCGGCGGACGCTTCAAGCAGAACTTCCCTGAGGAGGTCGCGATCCAGACCGCGATTCACACGCGAAAAGGCATCGAACGCATTTTGCGGTTCGGGTTCAATCTGGCCATGCAGCGCCGGCGCAAGCTGACGATGATCACGAAATCGAACGCGTTGAAGTTCGGAATGACCCTGTGGGACGAAGTGCTGGAGCAATTCCGCGCCGAATTCCCCGAAGTGGAAGCCGATCGCCAGCACGCGGACTTTGCTGCGATGGATTTCGTCCGCCGCCCTCAGCGGTTCGACGTCGTTGTCGCCTCGAACCTGTTCGGCGACATCCTCAGTGACCTCGGCGCCGCAATCATCGGCGGGATCGGCTTGGCCCCCAGTGCGAATATCAATCCCGACCGGCAATTCCCCTCACTGTTCGAACCGGTGCACGGCTCGGCCCCGGATATAGTCGGCAAGGGAATCGCAAACCCGGTGGCTCAGATCCTCAGCGGAGCGGCCATGCTCGAATGGCTTGGCGCAACGCGCGGGGCGCAGATCATTCGCCAGGCGGTTGATCAGGCACTGGAAGCGGGGGCAAAAACGCCCGATCTCGGCGGTTCGTTGACGACAACCGAGATGGCTGATCGCATCCTCCACGAACTTCAGGCCGCTGGTGCGTGAACGAAGCGGACTCGTTTCGCTCAGCGTCAATCAACCGTCGATCTGGTACGGCTTGCGCTGTTCGCGGCGCAGCCATTGACTGGCTTCGGCGTCGTCCACGAAGAGCTCCTGCTGCGGATCCCATCGCAGTTTCCGGCCAAGCCGAATCGCGATGTTTGCCAGGTGGCAGGTCGAGACCGATCTGTGCTGCGTGGCGACGTCGGAAATCGGACGGCGGCGAGTCCTGACGCAGTCGAAGAAATTGCCCATGTGATTGACGATCGCATCCAACTTGCCCGCTTTCAGCGTGCGGGACGCGTTGTCGTCGGAGTAGTAGCCGTAGAGTTTCTCGCGCACTCCGGGATGGAAAGGAAGTTCGGCGGGACTCACGCCATAAGATGCGGCCAAGTCCTCGACGGGCTTGCCCGCCAACGTCGCGCGATTGACGAAGATGCGGTCCTTGTCTCCCTCGAGCATCAGGCCGTTGCGCCCCTCGGTGTCGATCACCAGGCGCACTCCGTTGGCGTAACGCATCTCGGCGTGAAAACTGGGTGGCACGTTGTAGCTCAGCGGATTGTCGGGGATCGTCGCCGCATGTCCCTCGATTTCCACGGGCCCGGAATCCTGAGCCCCGATGGCCCACTGAGCGATATCGATATCTTGGGCCCCCCAGTCGGTCATCTTGCCGCCGGAATACTCGAACCACCAGCGGAATGTGTAATGGGTCCGTTCCTCGAGGTAAGGCACGTCGGGTGTCTGGCCCTGCCACAGATCCCAGTTCAGACATCCAGGCACCGGACGGACTGCGAACGGGCCACCGGTCGGATTCGGCGCTTCGGCTGCGGTGACCGTGTTCAGCTTTCCGAGATATCCGGCCCGCGCAAGCTCCGCGGCCAGCCGGAAACGAGCGTCGCTGCGCTGCCACGAACCGGTCTGGAGCACCCGTCCCGTTTCCTCAATGACGCGGCGCAGGATCTTCCCTTCATCGATCGTCAGAGTCAGCGGTTTTTCGCAATAGATATCCAGGCCTGCGCGAGCGGCATCGATCGCGATCTTCGTGTGCCAATGATCGGGAGTCGCGATGAGCACGGCATCGATCTTCTCCTTCTCGAGCAACTTGCGGTAGTCTTCGTAGATCGCCGGCGTGCTGCCGAAACTCGCCCGGGCCTGCTCGCGAACGTTCCGGTCCACATCTGCGATCGCCACGATGTCACCATATGACCGGGCTTTCTCGGTTATCACCGAGCCCTGATAGCGCATGCCGATCGCGGCGATGCGGAACCGGTCGTTTTTTGACTTCGGCGCGCCGGACTGTTCGGCATCCGCGGTAAAAACATAAGGGGCAGCCAGCCCCGCGGCCGCCGCGCCGACCGCCGCGGAAAGGAATTCACGCCGTTGTGCGCGAAGCGTATTCACGTCATCTCTCCTCGCTCGAACAACCGGTTGTGCGAACCGTTGCAACAGTTTCTTGTCGTACCGGATCTGCGCTGCTGCAACATTGCGGCGATTTGCGGGCATAAATCACCATGCCGTCACTGCGACGCAGCCGGCGGAAAAACCTCTCGCACCGCTTCGAGATATTTCATGCCATGAACCGTATCCGGTTCGAGATAGCTGCCCTCGGTCCATTCGTTCCAGCAGTTGATGTTCAGGATGCGTGGTCCGTCGGGTTTGGAGAGCAACCGTTTCTTCGTCATTTCCAGAGCTTTCTTGAAACGCTCGGGTGTATTGCCGCTGATGGTATTAGTGAACGGGTAACCGAAGTTGCCGAACTCGTCGTCCTGATTGGCGCGGGGACTCGAGTCCCAGCCCATCGTGACGTTCGGGAAATACGGCACGTCGAATTGCCGCTCTGCGTGGAGCCAGTATCCGAAATACTCGTCGCGCACGGCGTTGTAGTCGGTCTTTAGATTCGGCAGCGGGACGTGGTGGATCCAAACGTACGACGTGACCGAATCGAATCCGAGGTCCTTGACGAGCTTCGTCGCATCGGCCGGAACCTTCTCGCGGGGCAGGATGGGTCGGCCCCAGACGACTGCATTGAGGTGCAGGCCCGGCAGGCCGGCAGCGACCGCCTTTGCGCGGAAGTTGTCGAGCGCTGCCCGGGTCGCCTCCACGCTGCCGAAACTGGCAAGCAGCGACGTGAGGTCGTAATACGAGAAATAGGGCCGCCCATCGATGCGCCAGTACGATGGATGCTGGAAGTATTTGCCGATCAGATGGTCGCAGACCTTGTCGAAGGTTTCGGGCGTCACCGTGCCGGGATACAAGACCTTCTGCGGTGTGCCCCGCTTGTAGGGATGGATCTCCAGCCAATCGTGGTTGGCCCACATGAAAGAAAACTTGATGCGCGAGTTGTTCTCCGCCTTCAGGAACCCGCGGTCGATCGGCAGGTCGAGGAACGGGCCGTCGTTGTAGTAGTACCAGTCGAAGATGAACGCATCGATTCCATTGTCCGCTGCGGCGGAGATTTTCCGGGCCATGACTTTCGGGTCCGACTCATCGGCGTATCCCCACAACGGCACCTTGGGCTGCTCGTGGCCGGGAAACCGGGGACGAGCCGCTTTTACCAGTTCCCATTCCGACCAGTCTTTGCCTTTGTTCTTCGTGTTGCGCGGATCGCCAGGATGGTAGTTTCCGAAATAATAGCTGGCCACCGTGATGCGTTTTTCCGGTGTGGCCGGAGGTTGCGGCGCGTTGAGCGCTGCGTCCTCCGGGACCTTGGCAACGATGCGGACATTATCGAGGCCCGGGGTCGCCTTGATCGCTTGGAACGAAATGACGATCGCGGCGCCGGCGGGGACATTCGGCGCAACGAGCGTCTGTCCGGCCCCGGCCGAAAAATCATCGCAGGCCAGATGCACGAAGTTTGCATCCATAATCGACGCGCGTAGAACCGTGTCCTTGGTCCAGGGTTCGGATACGTCGAATGTCAGCACGACATCGGACACTTTGTCGATTGTGCCGACGTTCTGCCGGAGGAAACCCAACTGAGACGGATTGCATGTCGGCGGGGTAGGTCCGCTCTTGGAATTCGCCGCGTAGGAATTGGCTGAACCGCTCCAGCCCGCGGGCAGACCCGAGAGCCAGCCATCATTGCCCTGTGTCAGGCCGCTTAAATCGCTGAAGTCACCGTTGACGACGTTCAGTTTCGACTGCGAATAGGCCGGGACTGCCAACGTCGTGGCCGCCGCGATTGCCAGCAAGGTCTGAATGCATCCCGCAAAAAGGGGTTTGTGTCTCCGGGTGACCGTCTGTCGGAGGTTAGATGTCTGGTGCATGCTGAGCTTATTCCTCGTTACTTGTACAAATTGGGACCGGTGATCAGATTCGCCGGGAATGCGAAATTGCCCGAGGTGCCCACGTCGACGCCAAAGGGAAACCCGCCGGTGTTCGTCTTGGCGATGGCGACGAGGGTACGCGTATCTCCGGCGACAACATGTATATCAAGACCGGCATGGCCCTGCAGCCAGTCGGCGCCGACCAGCTGCCGGTTGCGCCAGCGGCCTCGTGTGGCGACGAGCAGGCCGAATCGAGCCAGATCCTCGCTCGAGATGACGAACCAGCCCGGCGCGCCTCGCACAACATGTCCGTTGATTTCATAGGGCGGGTCAATGTATTCGCCATAGCCCGGGAATGCGGGATAGAAGTCCCGGGTGTCGTGGACCGTTTTGCCCGCGAGCCAGTCCCAGCGATCGGCCGGGATTCCCAGCGGCGAGAATAATTCGTCCTGCAGAACTTGCTTAAGGTCTTTATCCCACAGCGCGGTGAGCGCCTGTCCGAGCCGCCAGTAACCGCCGCTGGAATAGTGCGTGATCTTCCCCGGTTCGCCGTGTGCATAGTTGTCGAACAGAGGATCTCTCGTCGTCGCTGCCCAAGGCGGAATCTCTTTGTGAAACTCGGTTCCGTTGCGCCAATGATACCCGCTCTCGAGCACGAATCCGCCCCGATGATTGATCAACTGGCGCCACGTAAGCGCGGCTTGATGACCCGTGTCGAGATACTTGTGCGGATGCGAGAGTTGGCCGCGTCCCGTCCAGGTCTGGCAGATCGGTTCGTCGAGTTTCAGGCGACCCCGTTCTGCGGAAATGCCGATCAGCGCACGCGTGATGCACTTGCCTAATGAGGCCGACTGCGTCTTGAAGGACGGATCGCCCCAGGACTGGACGAGGCAGCCTCCGCGGGTGAGGACCGCTCCCCACTGCGATTGGTCCGGCTTGGTGCCGCCCCAGCCTTTCGGGCCGATCTTTGCAGCGGCCAGCAGTTTTTCGTACTCGGCGCGGTTGATGCCCGCCTCTTCCAGCGTAATGCGCTTCCACTGCTCGCCGGGAAATGTGAGCCAGTCAGGCAGCGGAGCATCGCCCGGCTGCTCAGCCTGCGAATTCACCGACTTGATGCACGCCGCCGCCAGCGCACAGGACCCGATGCCCCGCAGCGCCGCGCGGCGATTCATCGTGTGCCGAGGCTGAAGTTGCGTCATGGTCGGTTCACCCTTTCGCGGTGAGCAGGCTTACGCTCCATGGCCTGATGGCGGGGAGACGAACTCGCGGCGTCTGCGAATCCGCCGCCGTGGACGGATCGAGCGTCTGCGAGTTGCCATCCATCGTAGTCCAGCGGTATTCGGAATACTTCCTTGCGAGATTCAAAACCGGCTCTGCGACGGGATCGAGCGAAGCGTTGAGCAGCACGCAGGCCAAACGATCCGGCGACGGTTCTCGTACCCAGAGGTGAGTTCGCGCGAAGGAGTCCATCCAGGCGGGCAGGCGACTGTTGCTGAGCCACGCACAGACGGATTTCATCTGCGAGGATTTTCCGAGGTGATGCATCATCGACCACGGAAAATAGCCCATCACGGCAACTCGACCGCCAAGTTCATTCGTGAACGCGGTCATCGAGATTCCGAGATCGTGCCCAACGTAGTCGATCATGCGGGCCAGTGTCTCAATGCTCGGGGATGTCGGCTCCAAGGCCTGCGCAGTTTCGTGCCAGAACGACTGTCGGCAGTCGCGTGACCAGCCGGCATATCGCCCGTTGAGCGGATGGTCGGACAGGACTTCGATCGCGTCTCGAGGCCGTTCCGGGCCGGGTTTGACGCCGGTCCAACCAGAGAGGCCAAGCTGGTCCAAAAAGTGCCACGCGGCAACATCCATCAGAACGCCGCCGGAGAATATCTTCTGCAATTCGTCGCGGCTGAATGTGAACAGGCTTGGGCCGCACAGAGCGGTGACTACGGATTTCTGCGGTCCGTAACAGACCGGTATGCCGATTTCGCCGAGCACATAGGCACGCTGCATGTTGCCGATCGCATCCGATCCGCCTTGCGGCCAGGCGCCTCCGAGACTGTTTGCCGCAAAGATGTCCTTGTTCCAGGCCGGCCAGACTCCCGCGAGCGGGTGCCGCCCGAGTTCATCGCGCAGCGCCTGGTAGAACGGCTTCATCTGCGCGATGCGGCGCAGCATCATTTCATATTCATCGAGCGGATCGGGGCGTTGCGACAATACATTGAATGCTGTTCCCGTTGTTCCTGCGGCCATGTGTGCCGCGGCCTCGATGACCGTCGCTTCGACGCTCTTGCGCAACCGATCGTAGGGAAAGTTCTCGATCTCGGACTGGATCACCCGCACTTCGGGCGGCAGTTGAGAAACCTGACGGCCGACGTCGTGCGCTTTTCCGACCAGTCCTGTCAGGGATTCGTCGGAATAGAACCCTCCGCCCGGCCGCCAACGCACCTCGCTTTTTGCCGGTCCGGCGAGCGTCTTGGCCCATGCGGCGAAATCATAGCCTTCGTAGAACCGGTCGCCAGTCATGAATCCCAGCGTCAGGCCCGGCTTGGCCTTGTGAACCGCCCGTTCGATGACCTCGAACAGATGGTTGATCGCGGCGCGGTTGTGATCGAGCCATTGCTTTCGCAAGGCAAGTCGCTCGTCGCGCGTGCCCGTGTCGAACGCCGCGACCAGCGTCTCGCGCGTGAACGGCCGGCCAGTCTGCTGAGAGAAACGTTGCACACACGCGGGACAGAAACATGTGCTGCCGATCGGCATATGTCCCATCAATCGCACATCGTCGTCGATCCACAAGAAGTCCGGGCTTGTCTCGGCCAGAGCGGTGTAAACTTTGTCGACGTAGTCCAGCAATCCGTCGCTCGCCGGGCAATAACTTCCGCGTGAGACGGCCCCTTGCGGGTCCATGACTCGCTGCCACGGTTCGTCGAGCGAGCCCTCGAGATTCTCCTCGTGATGTCCCATCGTGGAGAGCAGGTTGATGCCCGCCGCCATGCCTCGCTCGCGCACTCGCGGCATCCGCTCGGCGAGCAGCGCGGCTCGGCGCCGGATCTCGTCGAGCGGCAGCGGCGGATGCGTCCCGGAAGTGAAGAACGCGATTTCATCCGCGGTGCCCGGGCACTTGTCAAAAAAGTCCAGCAGCGCGGCGAATCGATCGTTCGGCATCCACTGTTCGGTGCCGACTCGAAAGGCCACCAGACCATTGGCCGCGGCGTGTCTTTCCGAGGCAGCAATCCCAGTGGCGGCAGGCCACGTAATCAATCCGAGGCCCCCAACGCCAACTGCCGTAGTGCGAATAAAATCACGGCGATGAATTTCCGACCGCGGCTTCATAATCGTTGTCCTCCCACGTGCGGATGCTGCCGACCCACAGTGAGTATATCGTGATCGGGATCGCCTCAGCGATCAGGGGCAGGCGATTGGGCGGAGTTCGCCATCCGTGTTTGGTCCGTGCCCATCCGTGGCCTCCCCTCTGCTAGCGTGACTGCAATCCTCACCAAGAAATCGCAATTGCCCCAGGTTGCGTCGTTTTCTAGAATTCCTCGCCGCTCAAGGTGCGCGCAGGTTGGATGTCTTGCGCGACGAATCGGGCGGTGCTATTCAGCTTTTCTCACTCAGCACGTTTGCTCACACAGCATTGTTCATGCACTTGAATTGCAGGGAGGGGCACGAGAATGAAATACCATCGGACGGGCGCGAGGCTTTTTCTTTGTGTGACGGCACTGCTGATGTGCCGCACCGTTTGTGCACAAACGCCGGAAGATGTCATCGTTGATTCGGCGAATACGGTCTTTCGCGAGACCATGATGCTGCCGGCCGAGAACATTCCGCAGAAACTACTGCGCGAAGCATGCGGGATCGCGATCATTCCCAACACGATCAAAGGCGGTTTCGTGCTGGGAGTGCGTCATGGCCGCGGCGTGATTATCGGCCGCGATGGCAATAACAACTGGCAGCCGCCCAGTTTCGTATCGATGACCGGAGGCAGTGTCGGCTGGCAGGTCGGCGTGCAGGCCACGGACGTCATTCTCGTTTTCCGCACTCGCAAGAGCATGGAAAGTCTGTTTCGCAACAAACTGACGCTCGGCGCAGACGCGGCGGTCGCGGCCGGACCGGCCGGTCGCCAGGCTTCCGCAGCCACGGACCTCGCTCTCCAGGCCGAAATCCTGTCCTATTCGCGCAGCCGCGGTTTGTTCGTTGGTGTGGCATTGGACGGCGCGGTGATGAAGATGGATGCCGCCGCCACGAACCAGTATTACGGAGGTGCGGCTCCGAATCCGGCGGCCCTTCCGGCGTCAACGGTGAATCTGCTCGCAACGCTCAACCAATTTGCGCGTGCGGACGGTTCTCCGCCGACCGCCCCGGAATCGCCTGCGCCGCAGTTGCCCGTCCCGATGGCGGCGAATCCTGCCAACCCGCAGGCCCTGACTCCGGAAGTGATTCGGCAACAGGTTGTCGACGCCAACCGCGCGATGAATGCACTCGTTGACGTTCAGTGGAGGCAATACCTCGCGCTGCCTCCCGAAATGAACACTCCCGGACAACCCGTGACCTACCAGACGCTTGTCGATACGCTCGCACGCTATGACAAGGTCGCGGCCGATCCGAATTACACGGCGCTGACGCAGCGTCAGGAATTCGTCAACGCGCGGCGTCTGCTGCAGCAATACACGTCGATGCTGACCACCAGCGCGAACGTGCAGCTTTCGCTTCCCAAGCCGCCGGGCTCTCCGTAGACTCCCTGATCGGCCGTCTCGCAGACCGGGATTCAAATCAGGCACCAAGCACGGCGCGAAACGCTGCGCGATCTACGATCGTTCGCAGCGGAATTCGCGCCGTTCTCTTTTCCCATTTCGTTCCGCGATCCGCATTCCGCTGCACTCAGGGCGCGGGCTTTTCGACTTGCACTTCGTAACCTGGCGGCACACTCAACTTGCTCAGAATCCGATCGCCTTCCTTCCACCAGCGAAGATGAATCTCGCCCTGCTCCAAGGGAATGTGGCCTTCGCACCAGTCGAGCTTCACATCGCCGAAATGCACGTAGATCTTCTTCGCTTTGGGGTCAATGCGTTTCACACCGAGAACGTCCCGGTAGAGCGTGCGGACGATGTGTGACGCGAAGCCATGGTCGCAGCTTGCGTAGGCCCCGACGTTTTCCCACAGCGTCCCGGTGCGGTCGGACATGTACAACAGGTACGCGATCGACTCGTCGAGAATCTGCTGGCTGCGGCCGGCGCGGGACAGCAATTCCATGCGGAGCATGTTGCCGACGAACGAGTTGGCCTCGAACACTTCCGGAAACGCCTTGGTCGTGGCGCGGCTCGGCCCGAACTGTTCGCAGAGCACCTTCCACAATTCAGCGTGGCTCTGCGGGCTCGCCACGCCGAAAAAGAACGCGAAGTACTGGCAAACCTCGCTGTGGTTCTTTGTGACTTCCAGCTTGCCGTCGCGGCGGACCGCGTTATCCACGAAGAACTTGCCGTCGAACGATTGGCGACGGATGGTCTCGCGGATCCGCTCCGCCTTTGCCGTCAATTCAGACTGGCCGTATAACCGTCCCGACGCGGCCAGCGACGCGGCGTACAGCATATTTGACGGGTAGTTCACGTCCTGCACGAAATCGTTGGCTTTCGACCATTCGACGAACACCCAGCTGGGCAGGTGCTCGAGCAGTCCGTCCTGATTCTCGTACTTCTTGAAGAACTCCATCAGTTGCAGCACCTTGGGCCGCAGTCCATCGATGATGGCCGGATCGCCTCCGCGCGCGGCGTACTCTTCCAACTGAACCACGAACCACAGCGCCCAGTTCGGAATGAAGACGCCGTCGTTGTGGTCGGACGGATAGCACATGGGCAGCATTCCGTCCGGGATGTTCTCGAATCGCTTGGGCAGCAGGAAGTTCTCAAAAAAATTGTGTTCGATCCGTGTCTCGCCCGTGAGGTCACTGGCCGAACGGGCAGTGAAGAAGCTGTCGCACAGCCAACCCGCACGTTCGCGCGACGGACAGTCCATGAAAATGTCCAGCGCGTTCTGGCGGAATGTCAGTGTGCCGGCGGCGAACAGTCGTCCGAGACGCTCGTCGCTACAGGCAAACTGGGCACGTGCCGTCGCGGGATGAGCGTACTCGCGCATATAGACGTTCTCGACTTCGCATGCGCCGGCGAGGCAGATGAGCTTCAGGTAACGCAGCGTGTAGGGCTCGATCGATTCCACTTCGTAGCAGCCCGGCTCGAGTTCATAGCTGACCGCATTCACACAGCCGAGGCGTTTGAAATCCACATCGGTTCCCGTGAGGATTTCATCGAACGCAAAGGTCAACCGCGCCTTCGTCGTGCACTTCACGCGAGCACCCAGAAAACCGGTCAGGTTCGCTCCCAGATCTAGAATCCGGTAACTGTGATCCGCGAGTTCCAGCTTCTCTTCGGCCGCGTAGGGTTTGTCGATCGCCGCTGTCTGCGACGATTTGAACTGCTGCAATTCGGTCGATACGACAACGGCCAGTTCCTTCTCGGGATAGCCTTTCAGCTTGGGTCCGATTTCGACGAGCGAGCGGTCCTTCCACAGATCGGGAACAGACTCGCGCTGTTCGATCTTGCCCTGGCTCAACTGGCGCACGGGGCGGAGCATTGCGAACTCGGGAGCGAGCACTCGTCGTTCGATTGTCTGCTTCTGCGTCTGCACCGCGCACTTGACGCCGCTGTCCGGAAGCGACGGGGCTCGCAGCCAATCGTCGCAGCCCGGTGTAAGTCGATAGAACTCGATGAACGGCCGCTGGAAGCTGTAACGCTGAGTTTTCTGCTCGCGATAGGGGAGCAGGTTCGCGGAGAACTGAGCCCCCTCGCCGCCTGTCGATGCAATCACTGCACCGTCCGCAACGACTTCGGCCTGCAGGAACGACGGTTGATCGAGCAGGTAGTAGCTGTTGCAGTTGTAGCCCGCGACTTCGATGCCGATCACGTTGTCGCGCGGATTCAATTTGCCGCTCAGATCCCACTCGTCGATGCGGTAGAAACCGTGAGGTCCGCGGGCCGGTCCGTGCCCCAGAAACCGGCCGTTGACCGTCGCTCGGTAGATTGTCGAGGCAGCCACCCGAAGCACGAGCTTCTTTTGAGTCGGCGCGTCGAGCACCGCTCGAAACCCGACCTGCAGATTCATCTCCGTCTCGCGACCCGCGGGCCAGATCGGTTTGGCGGATCGGAATGCGGCGGACTCCTCTGCCGACGCGGTCCATCCCGCGAGCAACACGGTAAAGAAACACATCGCGAAACGCGTCATGGCAGCAAATCTCCGGGAAGTTGTCGTTGCGTTGTCAACCAATCAAGCTCGGCCACTATTGTGGGAGTTTTAGCGCCGGTCGCAACCGTACGCGCCGGACTTAACGCGGGGCATTGTGCTCTCGCCAGGAGTCGGAGATGGCGGATCAGGTCATGGCATAGACGGCCACCTCGGCCATACGTCCTTCGAAGTTGGCGAAATTGTCGCTGCGTCCGCCGACGAATACGTCGAAGGCATCGGGAAGCGAAACGGACACGCGGCCCGAGAAGATCGGTTCGGCGCCGTCGTTCAGTTGCACGGAGACTTCATCACCCCGCCGCATCAGGCGGACGTGGTTCCATGTCTTGGGCACGATAACCGGTCCGCCGGCAAGGAACTCCTTTCGCTCGTTGCCGTTGTAAAAGAACAACCGCCCGACTTCGTTTGCACGGCTTGCGGTGCCGGCGATGCCGAGGTGGTCGCCGGGACACGATGCAACGCGATCCGGCCCGAGGGAAAACAAGTAGCCCGCCACGCCTCGGTTGTCATTGGGCAGTCCGTTCCAAAACCAGAACTCGACGCAGTAGTTGCGGCCCAGTGCAAGGTGTGCCTTCATTCGTCCACCCGCGAACTGTACGGCGCGAGGGCTTTGGCCCTTGCCTCGCAGATCGTCCTTGTCAGGACCGTCGAGATAAAAGGCGTGGCCTATCTCGTAGGTGCCATGGTTGCCGTTACCGGAGATGTCCCAGGCTCGGTCGCCTTCGATTTCCCCCAGTCGCCAGTAGGCTGCGGGCTTCTGCGCCAGGATACGTGCGGCCTGCGGCCCCTGGGAGATCACGATCTCGCGACGGGGTTTGCCGGTGATTTCCTCGAACATACCGAGCAGTTCGCGCACGATGATCGGCTCGATGTCGTCTTGCGTGGCCGTGTGGCGGGCGGGCCACGTGTTGTAACCGCCGAGCGGACGCAATTCGGGTGGCGGGATGTAACCGATCGAACCGTTGGCCAGTTCCACGTTGAACATGTGGGGCAGGGGACACTGCTGCTTGAGCTTGAGTCCCGTGATGGCGTACACCTCGGCGGGCAGAGCCGCGATTCCGACGTCTCCGATGCGAAGCACCTGCAGTTTGCGGACTGCTTCACGCTGCTCCTTCATGAGCGCGATCTCGCGCGCATACACTTCGGATCGCGTCTGAGGCTCGCGTCCCTGCATCTCCGACAGCAACTTGTCCGACCAGGCTTGCATCTCCGCGTCCGGTTGCTGCAATCGGATCGTCAACCGGCGTTCCGCCATCGCGATGGGCACGGAATCGACGAATTCGATGCGCCGGTACGCTCGCAGGGCCGCGTCGGCGACCTCGTTTGCATATTGTTCCCGCGAGATGGTCCGCGGTGCGTCCGCGTAGTCCTGCCATTGCTGGTCGCCGCTCGTGCCGTGCGACATCATGGCAATGAACGAGTTGTCGCTCGGCGCCAGTTTCTGCGCGATCGTCCGCACAAAATCGCCGTAGTAGTCGGCCGAGACCGGGGCGGCTCCGAAATAATGCATTGAATAGTTCGCAAGCAGCGCGAGCGGCTTGCCGTCGGGACTCTGGAGGGCCAGCACGGATATCTCGGGATCCGCAGGGCCGCACGGACCGATGAACTCGGGGTTCTGGTAGCCGGGATGCATCATCGCGCGGACGTTGCGGCGACCAAGCGGGTCCAGGTCGAGACAATCGGGTCGCCTGATGAAGATTCGGCAGTGCGTGCCCGAGGGATGCTGCTCGGAAGACCATCCGATACGGGCGGGGCGCATCGTCTTCGTGGCCTGCACGATGCACTCGACCAGCCGGCCCGGAAAATACTGGCTGTATTCGGGATCGGCTTTCGTGCCCAAAGCGCTGACCAACGATCCGGCCGAATGTGTATGCGTGGTCGAAATCAGCATGCGGTCCGTCGGGATGCCGGTCTTGGCGGATGCCGCAGCCTTCACTCCCTCATGCATTTCAAACGGGATTTCGAGCGTATCGACCACCATGATCAATACCCGCTGTGAGCCGTCGTCGAGCACGAGGCAACGGGCGAACAGAGGATCGTTGACCTGATTGGCCGAGGCACTCAGAAAGCCGCCGCAAACCAGCACGGGGAGTTTCTGCGGCGTCACATCGACGCATGCGGTGCCGGCCTGCAACCGATGCGTAATTGCCCCTTCCCCGCCGTGCAGCAGACTCGCCGAACCCGTAGCGGCCAGGCACATCAAGCTGGCGGTCGAAGTTTGTCGCAGGAACTCGCGGCGACTGCTGTTCTTGCCTTCGAACATGTCAGATCTCCCAAGTGAGCCGGCGCGGGTTATGACTCGACGTTCGATCTCCGGACCGATTATGTCGCCGCCGCGCGGGGGATGCAATGTAATGTGCTCGCGACACGGAAGCGGGCGCCCGAAGGCGGTGGCTGATTTCATGATTCAAGTGCCATAGAATGAGACCGCGATCGACAGCAGCGGAATGATGAAAGCGTCTGGGCACAGTGAACGAAGCACAGCAGGAGTCCTGGTCCTTCGCGCTTTGTACCTTGAACTTCGCCGGAATCCGGCAGGAAAGTGCAAGACTGCCGATCGGACAGGAGTGTCGCCTCATGAAAATCGTCGTACTCAATGGCAGCCCCAAGACGGCGAACAGCGTGACGATGCAGTACGTGCTGTTTCTTCGCAAGAAACTCCCCGGTCACGAGTTCGCGATTCACAATGTCTGTCACGACATCCGGAAGTTGGAAGACGATCCGCATGCTCTTCAACGCGTCGTTGACGAAATTGCCGGGGCGGACGCTGTAGTCTGGGCGTTTCCGCTGTACTTTCTTCTGGTCCACGGTCACTACAAGCGTTTCATCGAACTGCTGTTTGAACGCCGCGCCGAGGGCAGTTTCAAGGACAAGTATGCCGCCATTCTCACCACTTCGATCCACTTCTTCGATCACACGGCCCACGACTACGTCCAGGGCATCTGCGAAGATCTGGGGATGCGGTGTTTCGGCGGCTACTCCGCTGAAATGTACGACCTTTTGAAGGAAGAAGAGCGGGATCGGTTACTGCTGTTTGCCGCGGACTTCCTGAAAACCGTCTCCGAACATCGGCCTGTTCCTCGCCGGCATCGATCCGTCGTTCCGCTGCAGTTCGAGTACGAACCGGGGAAGGCGGACGGCTCGATCGATACTCAGTCGAAGAATGTGTTGATCGTGACCGATGCCGGGAACAACGGGAGCAATCTGGCGAAAATGGTCGATCGCTTCCGGGCGAGTCTGCGCGGTTCCGTATCGGTACTGAATCTGAACGAGATACGCATACGCGGGGGCTGCATCGGCTGTATTCAGTGCGGACTGGCAAATGAATGTGTCTATCGGGAAGCGGATGATATCGAGCGGGCCTACGCGCAGATTCAGGCCGCGGACATCCTGGTGTTTGCCGGTTCGATCCGCGATCGATACTTGTCATCGCGATGGAAGCTGTTCTTCGACCGCGGGTTCTTCAACGGCCACGTGCCGGTACTGACAGGCAAGCAGATCGGCTACCTCGTTTCCGGACCGTTGATGCAACTGCCCAATCTGCGAGAGTGTCTCGAGGCTCATGCGCTGAATGAGATGGCGAACTTCGTCGGCATCGTGACCGACGAGGCGGAGACCTCTCGCGAGTTGGACGGCCAATTGGACGCGCTCGCGCGTCGCCTGATCGAATGTGCGACGACGGGCTACATCCAGCCTTTCAATTTTCTCGCCGTCGGAGGCCACAAGCTGTTCCGCGACGAGATCTGGGCCAGTCTCCGGTTCGTCTTCCGGGCCGACCACCGCTACTACAAGAAACACGCCCTGTACGATTTTCCGAAGCGGAGCTTGAAGACGCGATTGACCGACACGCTGTTCAACATCCTCCTGCTGATCCCTGCTTTTAAAAGGGATTTCCAGAAACGGCTGAGAGATGAAATGGTCAAGCCGCTGGCGAAGGTAGTGGAACAGCAGTAACGTCGAATGTCGCTCTGGCAGTCTCACGGCGGCTGTCGTCGACGTTTATCGGGCGGCAGTTACGCGGTGAAAGCCGCGACGCCCTTTCGCTGATTGGGAAGCCAATTGCAGCGAAACGCCCTATTTTGCCAATCGCCCACCTTGGGATGCCACCAACAAAAAAGGACTTGCGAATCGTCGCAAGTCCTTTCAGAGCAAGAGGCGCCGGTGGGAGTCGAACCCACGCGTGGCGGATTTGCAATCCGCTGCCTTAGCCACTTGGCTACGGCGCCTAACGTGTTATGGATGAACTGTTTGTGTCAGTTCACCCGAATGGATCGAGGCGTCGGTGCACACGTTCTGTGCAATACACTCCAGCCGGAAAACTACCAGTTTTCGATAGCCTGCTGCGATTGCCCCCGCCACGTTGTCACTGGCCACTGCCAATACATCGGAGCAAGTGACATCGGCAATTCTACAAAACCCACACGCAAAGAAAAGCCCGCCGAGTTTACCAATCTATCCACGACTGCTTCGGAAACTCTCTGCATTGATCTTACCAGTCAGCGGGACTCGGGACTGCCGGGGCATTCGGCACGGAATCCGGAGTCAAGCATAACCGGTCTGCTCTGGGCCGCACGCATCGCGGCGTCTCGGCGAGCGCCACACGCCGATGTCGTTTGATCTGTGCGCTATGGGGATTTTACGCAATGTCTCCTCCTGCGAATCTTTCATGACAGAAAACCGTATTGCCGGGAGATAGAATCTTAAGCCGTGGCAGCCCTCCCAACCCAAAGAGTACTCGCAGAGGGCGACTTGTCCTTTTGACGCATTGCCGTCGCGAGTACCAAGCGGGGAGAGACGTCGATGGATCCACGGACCACAGCATTACTGCTGATCGGCTATCAGGGCGACTATTTCTCGCCGACAGGTGCACTGCGCGAAGTCATTGAAGAACCCTCGCGCGTGACCGGCACGTTGCAGAATACCGTGGACCTTGTCGAACGCTTGCTTTCGACTCCCGTGTTGATCGTCACGACGCCGATTACGTTCAGCCCGGATTACCGCGAATTGCAGAATGAAGTGGGCATCCTCAAGGCAATCAAGGACACAAAGGCATTTCGTGCCGGCACCCCAGGCGCGGCGCTCGTTCCCGAACTGGCGCAGTTCGGTGACCGACTGATCGAGGTGCCCGGAAAGCAGGGGCTCAATGCTTTTGCCAGCACGCAACTGGCAGAAATCCTGAGGAGTCGCTCGATAAAGAACGTCGTGGTCTGCGGCGTGGTGGCTTCGTTGTGTATCGATTCGACCAGTCGCGCGGCGTACGAAAAGGGATACGACGTGACCATCGTCTCGAACTGTATCTCCGGACGAACGCTGGTCGAGCAGCGTTTCTACGTTTCGGAGATTTATCCGCTGTACTCCACGGTACTCACCAGCGAGCAACTGCTGAAGGAATTGGGCGTTCAATAGGTTCGGGCGGCACGAAACTGCGCGAGTACTCAGGACGTCGATCGGCGTCCCGCGATTTCCGAACCTGCCGAGGAGTCGCACGGATTGTTGTTTCGGCCTCGCAGCAGCGGCTGCGCGTTTCCGGCGACGATGCGGGAAACCGTCTCGGCGCAATCCTTGCAACGGCTCATGTGCCGCGATACCTTTGCACTCAGATCCGACCGTGAGGCCGTCGCTCGCTCAAGGAATGAAGCACTGAAGGAATCAACGATCATGAAGACCAATTGCATGCTGCTGTTGTTAGCCGCCCTGTTCCTGACGGTCCGGGCTACGGCCGAAGACACGTCGTCGCAAACACCGGCTGGCGAGATCAAGGAAACGCCCGAGCAACGCGATGCCCGCATGGCATGGTGGCGAGAGGCCCGCTTCGGCATGTTCGTCCACTGGGGACTCTATTCGGGGCTGGCCGGCACGTGGGAGGGCAAAGCGGTCGGCACGAGCGGCGGCATGGAGTGGATTCAGAACTACGTCAAGGCCGACACGGACACGTACGCCAAAGCAGCGTTTCCGAAGTTCCAGCCCAAGCCCGATTTTGCCCGACAGTGGGCCCGAGTTGCGAAAGACGCGGGCTGCCGCTATGTCGTGTTCACATCCAAGCACCATGAAGGGTTCGGTCTGCTCGCGTCGAAAGTCGGGGACTACAACGCGGGAGCAAAACTCGGCCGCGACCTCGTCAAGGAAATCGTCGACGCCTGCCGCGCCGAGGGCCTGCGGGTGGGTTTCTACCACTCGGTCATCGACTGGCATCACGACCAGTACGCGTACCGGTTGTCGCAGCAACTTCCGCATCCGTTGAGCGGCAAGCCGTATCCCAACGGCGAGCGAGACCATGCCAAGTACGTCGAATATCTTCACGCTCAGGTTCGCGAACTTGTTTCCAATTACGGCCCCGTGGATATCCTCTGGTGGGATTACAGTTCGCAGGACTTCCAGGGGCAGGAGGCTTGGCGCGCATTTGATCTGATGCAAATGGTCCGCGACAAGCAGCCCGCGATCATCATGAACAACCGCCTCTTCCGCAATCGCGAGGCCGGATGGGCCAGCATGGGAACCGAGGGGTATATTCCGCAACTCGACCCGAAGTACGGCGACTTCATCACGCCGGAACAGCATATTCCCGCAACCGGAATGCCCGGCGTCGATTGGGAAACGTGCATGACGATGAACACGACATGGGGGTTCAGCGAACACGACCGTGCCTGGAAATCCAATGAAACGCTTATTCGCAACCTCGTAGACATCGCCAGCAAGGGTGGCAACTACCTGCTGAATATCGGCCCGAAAGGCGACGGCAGTGTGCCGGACGAAAGCGTTCAGGCGATGCATGCCGTTGGCCAATGGATGAAGACCAATGGCGATTCCATCTACGGGACAACGGCCAGTCCGTTCAAGTCGCTCGATTGGGGCCGCTGTACGCGGAAGAAACTGCCTGACGGTGGAACGCGGCTCTTCCTGCATGTCTTCGACTGGCCGAAAGACGGCAAGTTGGTTGTGCCCGGACTCGCTGCCGCTCCTGAGCGGGCCGCGATTCTCGGACACAACATAGCGCTGGAGTCTGTGCCAGCCAACGGCAGTCTTGCGATCAGCGTGCCGGCCGATGCGCCCGACAAGATCGATACGGTGATCGTGCTGGATGTGAAGGATTTGCCCGCGGAAAAGTAGGCTGCTACTCCCAACGCGAGTCCTCGAGGAACGTCCGATATCGGCGGATGATCTGCTCGCGGCGCACATTGAAGTAGATCATTACGGCGATCACTCCAAAGCCGACGCCGATCAGGATGCCCGCGCGAAGCAGCACGTCCGACTGACGCTGAAACTGGAGCCCGAGTTGTCCGAGGACATTGACCACCAGGAACGCCAGGCTGACGTAGATGAACGGCCGCACTTTCAGCGATATGCCGGCAACCGTTCCGCAAAGGCTCAGGCATAGCACCAGCACGAAATGAAGCAGTTGCATTTCGCTCGATACGAGTGCTTCGAGCGACGAAACGGCGAGTATGACGCCGGCGGCCGCGTAACGCACACTGGTCAGCGTCTTGCGATTGAGTTCATGCCTGTGGAGCTGGGCGAGAATCAGAACGCTGAGCGCGCCTGGAATCACGTAAAGCTGCAGCAGGTGCGAACTCCTGCTCAATTGCGGAACCCACAGGTACACGGCAATGTTGAAGAGGATGACCGACAGCCAGATCGCCCAGTTCAGCCGCTCGCGCCGAGCGATCAGTGCGTAAAACGCGGCTGCGGAGAACACGACAAGCGAAAGCGTCGCGTGCGTGTCTGGTCCGAGCGGCGTCATCGCCGGCAGCAGGAATGGCAGGAACAGTGCTGAATAGAACGAAGGCCGCAAGAAGACCGAGAGTTTGGGCGACTTGCTTCGTGAGACTACGATGTTCAGCCCGAACAACATGAACGCCAATCCGATGATTGCGAAAGCCTTCACGAAATCGGGGCCGAACGGGTGTCCGAGGAGTGCGTGCCGCACGTAGAAATAAATCGCTGCGGCGAAGCCTTCGGTCAGGTAAACCCAGGGTTCCTGCTGCCGGAACCACGACATCGAAAGACATATGGCGCTCAGGACGACGAGCGATGCGGCCACGGAGACCGCGGGCGCGGTTGTCGCCGCTGCGAGGGCCGTCAGGGCGAACGCAAACACAGTAAATACGACCGCCAAATTGAGCAGCGCGGCCGCGGCGTCGCCGGTGCCGGATTCCAGCGAATGCGAGCGGCTGATCCGTCGCGCTGCGCCGACGTAGGCGAGACTCAGGAGGCTCGTGGCCAGGCCCGCCAGGGGTAGCGTTGTCGAAAGTGTCTCGCTCGAGAGTGCATGGTCTGCGCCGCACACGAAGGCGATTGCCGACAAAATCGCGGGAAGAAACAGGATCGCTCCGAGTACCTCCAACAGCACCGGCTCGGACGGCATCCCGATTTCCCGCATCGCGTCGCGCAAGGTCCGGGCAGGCGTCCACCAGGAGTCGTCGATCCGTCCCAGGTAACTGGCCAGCAGGCATCCCGCTGCGACGGCGACCAGCGTCAAGCAGGTGTTCGGAATGACCGGATGCATCATGATCCACAGCGGGATTGTGATTGCCGCGGCGATTAACCAGAGCGCATACACCCACTGGATCGCAGCCGCCGCTAGTTCCTTGCGTTCCGCCGCCTCTGTCTTCAACCCGAATCCACTCAGCAGAATCTCGCCCGCGGGACGCATGAGCAACACCGCCGCGCCGCCCCAGAAAAGTCCGCTGCAGATCAGCGCCAGATCCGGCGTGATCGCCCAGTTCGACACGGCGGCGAGCCAAAGAGTCGCAAGAAGTCCCGATCCGATCAGCGCGTGAACGAACACTCGCCGTCGCTCGAGATAGAGGATGTGAAAGAACAGCAGAAATGCCAGGAAGGGAGTTACCTGCCACGGCCAAGTCGATCCGGTAATCGCGACGCCGTGCAGGACGTTCGCCGCGAAATAGATGGTTGGGCCGACAAGCAGCGCGGCCGTCGCCGCGAAGGGCCACCAGTAGAAAGGCTTGTCGCACTCCGCAGCGTCCAGACCGAAGACCAGATTCACGCGACCGCGATATCGTCGGGTCCATCGTGCCAGGCACACCCAGAGATTGAATACCACAGCGTTTGCAAACAGGAACTCGCCGAGGCTGAGCGGGAGTCTCGCCGCCATTTCGGCCGAGATGGCCAGACTGGTCAGGATTACCGACGGATAGAGGAGAACTGCAAGACGCGTGGCACGGGTCAGGATTGCATACGCGATGCCTGAAGTAATCAGCGCGAGCGCCAGGTCATTCAGGACGGTAGACGCAAAGGGTGTGGGGACTGTGCGGGTAATTCCCAACCCGATCAATGCGGCGGGAAAGACCGTCGCGAATCTCGTTACGGGTTCGCCGTAGAGTTGCAGCATGGAGGCCTTGGCCGGGCTGTGCGATTGGAATCTGAGAGCGGCTTCCTGCAGCATCAGTCCCGCGATCGCCAGGAGGATCGCCATTATCGCTGCCGTCGGCACGCATGCTTGCATGCCCCACGAGACGACCGATGCTGCGACGATTCCGCCGCACGCCGTGACGCATGCCACGTATACCATGGCGCGAGCCGACGCGAACCGCTGCAATAGCTGCGTGCTTCGCGCGGCAAGCAACAGCGTTACGGCAGCCCCGGCCGTAGACAACAACTGCAGTTGGAGGCTGCGCCCCATCGCATAAGCTGCGAGCGCGTGGATCGCCGCGGCAAGCGCCATCGCAACGGCACTGCGCAGCAGCGGTTTTTCATACACAGCAACTATGTCGAAGGAATCCGATTCGGGATCCGGCCGGATCGCGGCGTTGCGGAGGGCTATTCCTCGGCGTTCCGCGGCATAGCTCGCCGCCCACACTGCCAGTGCAAGACCGGCCACCGCAGGCCCGCAGTAGTCGGCCGAGAACCCGAATTCCGCGAGTCCCGCGTAGGCCGACGCCCAGAGCGCGGCCGCTCCCAGGTAAGTCAGGACGGGATGGCGGTAAAGGCGCGCGTTGACAAAGCAGATGCACGACGTGGTGAGAAAGGCAATCAGCGATGCCGATACGGTCTCGTGACCCAATCGAGTCGTGGCAAGCGCGACTCCGACGAAGGAAATCAACAGGGAGTATTCGGCAAGTGGCACCGCCCAGCGCCGGCGCCAGTCTGATTCCAGCAGCGGCAAGAATCGGTCAGGCAGCGGGTTCGATGGGGATCGAGTCCCGCTCTGTTGTTCCGTTGCGTTAAGGCCGCTCCACAGAGCACACGCAACAGCAACTGCCGCCAGGCCAACGATGGTCCAGACTGCTCCATTCTCAACTCCGCCGATCGGCCCGAGGGGAACTGCCGAGACAAACATGCCTGCACCGATCGTGATGGCGATCAGCGACAGGTAGGTGCACAGTCGAGTGCGATAGACGACTCCGGCCAGCGCGAAGAAGAGTGCGAGAATCAGGCTGGTCGATAAGTTGAGCCACTCGCAGGCCTGAGTTCGAAAGCTGATCGCATGCCAGAGGAGTGCTGCCAGATTGACGATCGCTGCGCAGGTTGTCGTGAGATAGAGAATCGGCGCGTAGAACGAAACTTGCTCCGTGCCGGAAGATGCCTCTACCGCTGCGTCCCGGAGACTGCGTCTGCTGCCTTGCGCCGAGCAAACCGAGGCTATCGCCCAGCCCAGTATTGAAACAACTCCGGCGACCAGGACGTGGCAGGCAAGGATCTGTTCCCGTGCCGATGTGAAGTGCGAGGCCAGCACAGTTTGGGCCGTTGCATGCACTGCGAAATACAACATGCCGATCGTCAGCAGCGTGAGCACAATACGCTCGTCCCGCTGCATTTGTCCGCTGCGCTGCGAGGGGTTTTCCTGCCCAGCGATGCGGGCCAGGATTGTCGAGAGGCCCTCGCGATCGGATCTGGTACTCAGAAGCCAGACCGCTGCG
>CAIPEB010000685.1 GCA_903863885.1 uncultured Planctomycetaceae bacterium
CTCTGCCACACGTCGGGCTACCAGTACAAGGCATGCTTCATCCGCAACGAGACGCTCGTGTTCGAGGCCACCGGCACCTACGCCTTCGCGGCCGAAGAAAAGTACGGCGTGGTGTCGACGACGGGCCCGGGCGGCACGTGGCCGATCATCAACGGGACGTGGGACAACTTTGTATGCCACCTTGGGAATCCCTGATCTGCGACGTGACGGATTGCGGTTGTTCTGGCGTGGTCGAGCCTCGCAGTCGCCGCGTGAGAACCGGTGCGCATCTGCAGCACATACTCAAGACGCACTGCCGCGAGTGCCCACAGCATCCTTGTCTGGCGTCACAACCATGTGGGCACGAGGATCGGCTGCGGCTGCTGGAAACCGTCTGTCCGCAGGGCAAGTGGACCGAGCACGTCCGCTGGGTGCGCACCGTCGATCGCACGGCCGCCGTCGAGAAACTGATCGCGGCGATTCCGGCCGAGGTCACAGCCGTGGCCGGCGTGCCACGCTCGGGGATGGCAGCGGCGGGACAAATTGCGGAATCGCTGCATATAAAGATGTATGCGCTCCACGAGCGATCGGGACTGGTCGAACTGCCCTCCGGCCTGCGGTTCGACGCGGAAAGACCGGACGACGGCACGCTGCTGGTCGTGGACGATACCGTGGCCTCGGGGCTGTCGATGTGCGCATTGCGTCCGCGACTGCGGGAGCTTACCCAGCAGCGTCGCGTACTCACAGCCGTGGTGTTTGCCTCCCCGGAAGCGGCTCACGCAGTGGATCTGTATGCGGAGCTACTGCCGCTGCCGCATTTCCTGGAGTGGAACTTTTTCAATTCCCTGCACACGCAGGCGGCCGCCTTCGACTTCGACGGGATTCTCTGCGAGGACTGTCCCGCCGAGGATGACGACGACGGACCGCGTTATGCCCGGTTCCTGGAAACGGTCAGGCCCAAGTATCTAGTCCGATCGTGTGAGATTCCGCTCATTGTGACCGCGAGACTGGAGAAGTATCGCGGCGAGACGGAAGCGTGGTTGCGTCGCTACGGCGTCCGCTGCCGGCAACTGGTGATGGGACCGTGGGCTACCAAGGACGAACGCTCGCGTGGCTACGACGCGGGGGCGTACAAAGGTGCGGCGTATCGAGCATCTGAGGCCACGATCTTCGTGGAAAGCTGTCCGATACAGGCCCGAGCAATTGCGGAAGCCAGCGGGAAACGCGTGATCTGTCCGGGGACGGCCGAAGTATTCGAAGGTGCGGCGTTACCGAAATCGACCGTGGCGCTGCCGGCCACACTGAACTTCGACACGGCGGCTCCGCACCTCAATCCCGAATACCAGTCCACCGACCCGTGGCGATGGGTGACCACCAGCGACCTCATCGACTCCACTCGCACACTTATGGCCCAGGTTCCGCCCGTGCTCGCCGGAATCGTCGGGATTCCTCGCTCGGGCATGATTCCCGCCTCGGTGCTCGCCACCTGGCTGCACTTGCCGCTGTACGAACTGGCCGAAGACGGACCTCGACGGCTGTATCACGGCTGGCGTGGCGGACAGATCGAAGCGCCCGCCGACGCACCATTCCTCGTCGTGGACGACACCGTCTACAACGGCTACGCGATGCACGCCGCCCGGCAGCGAATTGGCAGCCATTCCGCGATCTACGCGTCCGTCTACGTCCGTCCGGCCCAGACGCAGCGTGTCGACATCTACGGCGAGATCCTCCCCAGTCCGCATCTGCTTGAGTGGAACCTCGTCAACAGCGGCATGCTTACCGGCCGCGTACAGAACCCGCGCATCGCCGGCGGTTTCGCCTTGGATCTGGATGGCGTGATCTGTGAAAACAATCCGGTCGGCGATGACAATCCCGGGTACGAGGCGTGGCTATCAAACGCTCGGCCGCGGTGGCTGCCCCGATTCGTGCCGGCACCGCTGATCATCACGTATCGCTGCGAGAAGCATCGCGGCGTAACGGAAGAATGGCTCCGTCGCTGGGGCTGCAAATGGGATCGCCTCGTCATGGCCCCGTTCGATGATTGGCGGGAGCGGGATCGGAGCCTGTCACCTGTGGACTTCAAGGCGAAGCATCTGGCTGAGTCGTCGTGAGTAGGACTCGTGGATTCGCACGACTGGATTGCCAAGGGAGTGCAGGAAGTGACGGGGAAAGTGGTGATTGCGGTGGAGACCGGGAGGGTGTATCAGTAGGTTTGCAGCTTCGTCACTTGCCTACGGCAGCTGCAGTCTTAGCGACGCTTGGCAGTAGAGCCAAGGTGTTTGCGGCAGAGCGACGGTTGTCGTCAAGTTCATTCACAGGACCATTCGGAGCAC
>CAIPEB010000686.1 GCA_903863885.1 uncultured Planctomycetaceae bacterium
ACGGCCCGCAACACCCACGCGGACCTCCACGCTCAGATAATTCGCGCGGTCCATCAAGAAGTCCAGTCTCGCCAGGTTGCCTCAATGCTAGCATCACCAAAGACTTATGTAGTACAACGAGCCCGCACGCGGAGGGTGAAGCCAAGTCGTTATGTCCAAATGGTTCCAAATCCGCACGACCTCGCAGGTCGAGATTGCGTTACGATTCGAGCCGGAACTGCTTCGCGATGTCGGGAGGAATCCGCAGTCCCGCTTTCCGGAGAGCGGCCGCGTATTCATGCGGGTGGTTGAGATTGGCCAGGCTGTTCAGTTCGGCATCGATGCTGCGAAGATCGCTGACCGGCACGCGTCGCGTGTCCGTTTGTTCGAAGAGAAAGAAGGGCCGCAGCCGGTCGGCCTCGAGCAGTTCGGCAACGGCGGGCAGCACGCTCACGCGATAAACGGCCGCGAGCGGGTGATGGAACTCGCCGTCCACGGGCACGGCGATGTCGTGCGAGCCTAATTCACCGCACATTCTACGCACGAAGTCCACGGCGATCAGCGGCACATCGCAACCGGTGATGTAGGCCGCGGAGATTCCTGAGGGCATCGCCCGCAGTCCAGCGTAAATTCCTTCCAGCGGCCCTCGTCCCTCACGTTCATCCCGTGCCACGATGACCTGCCGCGGCAATGGCGGCAGTTCCTGATGCGGGGCAGCGACCACAAACAGCGTATCGAAAACCGGCAGGAGCCGGCCAACCACCCGCTGCAGCATCGTCTCGTCGCCGAAGGGAAGCCACGCTTTCGGCATCCCCATCCTGCTGCTGCGGCCTCCGCAGAGCACGATGCCGCTCATGCTGGGAATCGCGAGGTTCGACGTCGATCTATTCACGATCGAGGAATTCTCCGTGTGACAATTCATTCTGCCCCTGGTTATACTCAGCCCGTTCCTGGAGTCCCAGAGACGGAACCCCCATGGCAATTGAACTCACTTATCGCGGTAACACGTCGATTCCGGTCGAAGTGGAAGGAATCACGCCCGACGCCATGGCTGGCCGCAGTGCCTCGGAAATCAGTCACAGCGAGATTTACTGCGGCAACCGCAAGTTACCGTTGGGCGAGTTGTTCGCCGTGTCCGGGCACGCCGATGACGGCGTCATGCGATGGGAGGGCGATCTTTCCGGCGTGCATCGGATCGGGGCCCGGATGAAGGCGGGAACGATTCACATTGCGGGCTCCGCCGGTCGACACGTGGGCAGCGAAATGCAGGCGGGTGAAATCGTCGTGGAGGGAGATGCGGGCGACTGGCTCGGCGGCGAAATGCACGGCGGCTCGATTCGCGTCGAGGGCAGCGCCGGACACCTCGTCGGGGCCGCATACCGCGGCAGTCCGCGAGGCATGACAGGCGGCACGATTCTGATTCGCGGCAGCGCCGGCAACGAGATCGGCCACACCATGCGCCGGGGCCTGATTGCTGTCGGCGGACAGGCAGGCGACCTGGCCGGCTTCAGTATGCGCGCCGGCAGCATCCTGTTGTTCGGCGCAAGCGGCATTCGCCACGGCGCCGGAATGCGGCGCGGCACCATTGCTCTGTTCGGAGAGCCTTCGGTCGGATTACTGCCGGGTTTCCGGTTTGCTTGCCGCTACCGCCCTGAGATCCTGGCCCTGGTTTTCGCTCAACTGCGGCAGCAGCAGTTCCCCGTGTCGGACGATGTGCTCGGCGCCCAGTTCGATCTGTACCACGGGGATCTTATTGAAGGCGGCCGGGGCGAAATCCTGCGCCGTGCGGCGGGACATTCCGAGTGATACGCGAACGTCCGCGCGGTCCATGTCAGCGGTACTTCTGCCGCATGCGGCGGCTGTATTCCTCGAGCACGCGGCGCTCGCGACTCGTAAGACTGTCGATGCCGTGCTGGTTGACCTTCTCCAGAACGCGATCGGCTTCTTCGTCCTGCGATGGCCTATCCGACGGATCGTGAAGCTTCAGTTGAGGACGCCGCTTAAACCATGCGGGGAATGAGAATCTCTGCGGAGTGAGTTTTCCCAGATTCCAGCCAAAGCGGTAATACAAAAACGCGAAAGCCGCACCGACCAGGTGGACGTCGTAGGCGACCTTGCCCGATGCGCCGCCCGACTCGGGCATCCGCATCCCCATGACGTTGGTGATGATGATCAACGCACCGAGAACCCACGCCGGAGCCGGGATCACGAACATCAGCAGGATCGTTCTCTTCGGGAACAGAAAACAGAAGAGCAGGATAATGGCTGTCACCGCGCCGGATGCGCCCAGCATTACGTACTGGCGCCATTGATCGTCGGGCACCGTGAAACACACGCGCGCAGCCCATGCGATTCCCGCCAGAACAACGACGACAAGGTACAGCCTCAGAATCTCCCGCGGTCCGTAGACCCCTTCGACCTCCCGACCGAACATCCAGAGCCCGAACATGTTCGAGATGATGTGCCACTGGTCGATAGGGCTGTGCGCAAAGCCGTACGACACGAGCTGCCACCAGAGCCACGGCCTGGTGAGCGAGTATGGCGATGCCGCCATCGTGTCCATCAACCAATGGTTGTTCGTGAAGATATCCAGGACGTAGAACACGACGTTGATGATCACCAGCTTGGTGACCATCGGCATCGCGCCGGCCGAATAGCCGCCCTCAGTCTGGTCGTCGCGGTAATACCCTCGATCGTAGATTCCCATCAGCCCAGTGCTCTTTCCGCCGGTTCGTGGGTGGTTGCGGCGCGGGACCAAGGCGATCCTCTGCGGACTGCCGTGAGCGTCGCGACCGTCCTTGAACGTATATCGTATGACGGGCGAATGGGAAAGGCGAGTTGGCCAGGGAGCGCAGAATAGTCAGGGAGTGCGGGGGTCAGGAAAATGCCGGCGGCAGCAGCGCATTGCTGCCGAAAACGGCGGAGAATCCGCCTGAGAACGTGTTTGAAAAACCCGATTCACTCTCCTGCACCGCGGGAGAGCCGGACGCGACAGCGGATGAGGAGGGGCAACTCCCCAACTCCGGACCGGCCGGGCCGACGCTCTCCGAGGGGAGCGTGAATTTCGAAACACGTTCAGAGGTCGCGAACCTGGACAGCGGCCGGAACGGTCACTCGCTCATGCTTACGGCGGCGGCCGTCTTGCTGTTGATGCGTTCGGTCATCTCGCGGTCAAGAGTCGCCAACTGGTCGGCCAGTTCGCTGTTGACCCGGTAAAGATTGCTCAACTCTTCGCGCATCTTTGCCCAGCGATCTTCCAGCGTCGCGACGTACTCGGTCATCCGCTTCTGCTCAAGACGCGTCTTTTCCAGGTCGGCACTGAGCTTGCCGCGTTCATCCTCGCGGGCTTTGATTTCTTCGAGTGCCAACTGATTGGCGCGGTCCACCTCCGCCTTGTCTCGCAGCAGCTGCGCCTGGTTCTCTGCGAGCTTAGCCGTCAGCACCGCGATATTTCTCAGTCCGAATTCGTAGTCGTTCAACTCGCGGACGAAGACCGGCTCAATCAACTCGCAGACTTTCTGCCCGATCAGCCGCTTGCCGTCCTCCTGCGGGAAGACGCCGACATCGCCCTTGCTGAACTCGACCGGCTTTCCGCGTCGCAGCAGAGCGATTTCCGCACGGCCGCGATCGTAAAACATCTGGCTGCTCTTCACCACGCCCACCGCATCACCGACCGTATCCACGTCTTCTTTGTAGGGCTGGGTGAAACGGACTTTCAGCCACGTGTTCTGCGGCGGGTCGTCCTGCGTGGCTCGCTTGCCGTCGCGCAGATACGAGTCCATCGTTTTCTTGAACTGGTCCGCGGTCACCAGCGAGGGCTGCTTGGGTTCGATCAGCAGCAGCTTCAGCCGGTCGGCTTCCACCTTTCCGAAAACGGGGTCTTCATCCGCGTTGCGGGTGAGGTCCGGCGACTTTTTCTGATCGGCGGCGAATGCGCGGTGGCTGTCCACCGGCATGGTCTCGTAGAGCACCCAGCTCTTGCCCGGTTGCCGCATGGTCTGCTTCGAGATCGCATCGAGCGGTCGGGTCGGGCGCAGCGTGGCGCTGGCTTCCGTCACGGCAGTCACGGTAAACTCGCCGACGTAGTACTTCGGCACCTTGCTGCCCGGGGGCAGCTTGTCTTCGGGGGCCGCGTCGTCCTCGACGAATACTTGAAGAATCATGTTCTGTTGAATGGCCGGCTCAGCCGGTGCTGCCGGTTTCGGGGCCGGAGCCGCTGGAGCCGGTGCTGCCGCACCCGCAGCCGCCGGAGCTGCAGCCGGTGCCGGTGCTGCAGCCGGTGCCGCGTCGGCCGCCGGAGGTGCGGCGGGTGCCGGCGTGTTGACGGTTACCGTGTCGTCGGCCTCTGCCTGCGCCGGTACGCAGCCCCGCCATACCCGACCGCGATTGAGCAACGCACGCTGCTCGTCAGCCGTCACGCTGCGGATCGAAGGGTTGGCCTGCACCAACTCGATCAGATTGCCGTAACGCACTTCCTCGTTCGTCGCTTTTTCCTTCGCCAGCTGTTGTTCCAGCGTATAGGCCTGCGTACGCCACGTGTGGTGCGTCCTGTACGAAAGGGCCACCATCACGCACATCGCAACGACGGCGATGAACAAGAAAAACATCGTGAGAATGTGCCAGACCCGCCAAGTTGCCACGAACTTGTAGGTCAAGAAACAAAAGAACACGAAAAGCAGACCGCCGATGACATAGTAAATGATCGGGTTGTTCATGCGATCAATAGCCCGTGTTCGGGGGATTCAGTCCATTTGCGGAAACGGCTAGATTCCCGCACAAAAAAACAAGCGAGGGCGTCCGGAGCTTCTTCGTGCGCGCTCTGCTCCTTTAATATGCCCTATCGACTGATGATAAGCTGGGTTATTTAGGGTGTCAACTCTGAGGTTTGTGGGGAATTAGACGTAAATCGATGGAACACTAGGGTTTGCAATCAACCATAACTTGCAGTCGTTAGAATCGGCATAATCGCTCAAGTCTTCCATGCCCTCTCCCCGAATCCAGTCTAGTGGGTCCGAGCGTGTCGTACACCTCGGCGATCCGTCCATGAACCCCCTCGCGCACAGGAATGCTGCATGGAGGCTGAGCGTCGCTCCCTGCACGGATCTGGTCAGCGTGCGCGCGTTCGCAGAGGAGTGGACGGCACAAAGTGCGCTCACCGAGATGTGCACCGGCTTGGGCGTTGGACCGGGCTGAGCGTTCGGATCCGACAGGCCTGCCTGGGCGTCTGCGTGCTGGCGGTGACACTCGCCATCGGGTGCCATCGCGCCCAGTACCGTCAGGCAGCCGACCTTCAGGCGACCGACTTGATCCGCGAGAAGATCAACAGTCCCCACTGGGCGCTGCCCCGCACGGATATTTCCATCGACCCGCGGTCGCGGATGTTCGATCCGTTCAATCCGGACACGCCGCCCATGCCGCTGGACGACCCGGCGTCGCACGAATTGATGTTGAATGTTGACGGCAAGAAGGGTTATCCGCACTGGGATGCAAGCGGACATACGACTTTCGCCGAGAATCCGGAGTGGCTGGCCAACCTGCCGCTCGACGAAAACGGTGTGCTCACGCTGTCTGCGGAACAGGCCTATCAGGTAGCGCTCGTCAATTCTCGGACCTTCCAGCAGCAGTTCGAGACGTTGTACCTGTCGGCTCTGGACGTGAGCGTCGAGCGCTATCGCTTCGATCCTCAGTTCTTTGGCGGGTACAGCGCCTTTTACACGACTTCGGGGGTGACGCGCGGTGGCGAGAGCCAATTCGATCTGAGCACCTACACGGAGGAGACCGGACGCATTCAGTTGCCGGCCGGCGGGGTAAGAGCGCCTTCGCAGGCCCAGTGGCTGATGCGCAAGAGTTTCGCCAACGGCGCGGATCTGGCCGTCGGGATAGCCAACTCGCTGATCTGGGACGTTTCAGGGCCGGACCAGCATTCGGCGTTCACGCTCGTGGATTTCAGCCTTATCCAGCCCTTGTTGCGGCGGGCCGGACGCGACCGGATTCTCGAGACGCTGACGTTGTCCGAACGCACCCTGCTGGCCAACGTTCGCCAGATCGAGCGGTATCGGCGGGCGTTCTATGTCGAAATCATGACGGGCCGGGATGCGGGGACGGGCGCTTCGCGCCGAGGCGGAGTGTTCGGCGAGTCGGGGCTGGCCGGATTCACGGGTCTGGGCAGCAGCGGGTTCGGCAGCATCGGTACCACTTCGAGCAGCGGAACATCGGGAACCGGTGCGGCGCAGGCCGGAGGATACCTGGGTTTGCTGCAGGATCAGCAGGACATCCGCAACCAGCAGACAACGATTTCGGGGCTGCGGACCAATCTGGCACAGTTGAGGGAATCGCTGCAGGAAAGCCTCACGCAGATTCCGGATGATCCCGAAACCGTGGTGCGGGCCAGATTGCAGATCGCTCAATCCCGCCAGGCGCTGCTGAATTCCGAAAGTCGTCTGTTGACGGCCCAGGCCGAATATCAGTCGACGCTGGATGCCTACAAAGTCCGACTGGGACTGCCCCCCGGGCTCTGCGTCAATATCAACGATCAGCTGCTCGACCAGTTCAACCTGATGGATCCCGAAATGCAAACGGTCCAGAATCAGGTGAACCAGCTGCGCGAACTGGTGGCCCTGATCAACGGCCGACTCTTGAATGCCGTGCGGAAAGTCGAGGCCGACGGCAAGACAACGTCGTCGCTTGCCTGGACCGAGGAACTGTCCGACAACCTTCGCCAGTTGCGTGCGGTCGTCGAGCGGGTTGATCGCATCCGCGAGGGAGTGATCAGGACGAACCTGACTCGCGCGCGGTCCGACATCGCAAAGCTCCGATCGAGTATTACCCAGCGGCAGCAGCAGCTTCTGCATCTGAAGCAGTCGCATCAGCAGCATCTGAATCTGTTGCGGCGTTACGGAGATTTGGATCCGTGCCAGATGCAACTGCTGGTCGAAATCGATCCGCTGGTCTTCGACACACATCGGCTCGACAGCGTGCCGGACGAACTCGATCGGGACACGCAGCGCATCGTGGCCCAGTTCGATAGCTACGTCGCTCCGATCCAGTCTCTGCTGACGCTGCTCGGCGAACTGCTCGAGGGACCTCAGCGGCCCGATGAAGCGGAGTTGTATGCGAAGCTTGAACAGCAGGTCTTGTTCGTGATCCCCGGCATGTTGTCCAACCTGTCGGACGACATTCTGGACCTGTCGCTGGTGGAAGCCAAAGCGCGAACCGACACGGTGCAGCTGGTGCCTATTGAACTCGAATGGGACAAGGCCTTCGAGATTGCGAGGCAGTACCGCCGCGATTGGATGAACGCCCGCGCGTCGCTGGTTGACTCGTGGCGTCTGATTGAATTCAACGCCGACAATCTGGAAAGTTCGCTGGATCTGGTACTCCAGGGCGACGTGCAGAGCACGGGCGACAATCCGTTTCACATGAGTTCTTCCGACGGACGGCTGAGGATCGGGCTGCGGTTCGATGCGCCCATCACGCGGCTTCAGGAACGCAACACGTATCGCCAGTCGCTGATCGAATACCAGCAGGCCAAACGCGGTTATTACGCGTACGTCGACGCCGTGGCGCGGGGGTTGCGCAACATCATTCGCACGATCGGCTTAAATCAGCTGAATTTCGAGGAACGCCGCATCGCTGTGCTCAGCGCAATCGATCAGGTGGTTTTGAACGACCAAATCCAGAAACTGCGCGAGGAACGCGGCCAGGACGTCGGCGTGACGGCGGCCCGCGACGTGGTTTCGGCTCTGGCCGACCTCCAGCAGGCGCAGAACGATTTTCTCAGCGTATGGGTGAATTACGAAGTTCAGCGGCTGAATCTCGACCTCGACCTGGGCACGATGCGACTGGACGGGCGAGGCAACTGGATCGATCCCGGGCCGATCGGCCCCGAGTACGGATATCCGAAGCCCGATTGGGATACCGGGGACTCACTGCCCTTCGAGTCATCCCAACCGGCAACCGAGGGCGAACCTGCACCGGAGCAGGTCCCGGTCGGTCCGCCCGTGGGGGTTGCACACGTCCGCAGTTCAGAGCGTTGAAGTGGCCTGTCCCATTAACAATGGTCCTGCTGGCAGGCACCGGAAACCAACGGGAGCGGGGACTCATGCCGGTGCGGAGGCACCGCCGGCGGGTGCGGTCCGACCGCTCAGTCCTGCCGCCCGAAAACTGGCGTGACAAGTCGGTGGGTGCGGCTAGAATGATAAAGTCGAAATCGATCACGCCACGTTCCACCCGTAAGAGGTGGTCTGTCCGGCCGTTCCAGAACCGGCCGGGACGAGTCTTCCCACCCGCGTTACATCGAAATTCTGGACATTGCCGCGTCTCGGCGCCTTTTGCAGTTGCGAAAAAGGGCATGTCGTGAAGTCAACTGGTCCGGTTCGGAATCGCTGGTTTCCTCGGACCTCGCACGGTCGTCGCGGGGGCGGCCTGTTGTTTGTCGTGATCGGGCTGTGCCTTACGGCCGTGGTGATCGGCGGCGCTTGGTATTTTCTGCGTGATTCGGGCGAGAGCCCCGAGCAGCTTCCCCTGTTGACCACCGTGGTGCGCGGTCCTTACGAACACGTGGTGCTCGAGCAGGGCGAAGTCCAGAGCGGCAACAACGTCGAAATACGGTGCGAGGTGCGTGCTCGAAACACCTATGGCCCGTCCACGTCGATCATCGATGTCATCGCCGAAGGGACCTGGGTCAAGAAGGGCGACTGGCTGGTGACCTTTGATTCATCCGCGCTGGAGCAGGAGCAGCGCAAGCAGAAGATCTCGGTCAATACGAGCGAAGCGACGATGATTCAGGCGAAGGCCCTTTACGACACGGCCGTGATTGCCAGGAAGGAATACCTCGAAGGAACCTACAAGGAACAGGAGCAGACGATACTGAACGAGATCTTCGTGGCGGAGGAAGCGTTGAAGAAAGCGCAGCTCTCGCACGACTCGGTCAAACGCCTGGTGGCCCGCGGCCTGCTGACCAAGCTCCAGTTGGATGGAGAAAAGTACCGGGTGGATTCGGCGGCGAACGTGCTGGAACTGGCCAAACGCAAGCTCGAAGTTCTCGACAAGTACACCAAGTCGAAGATGCTCACGCAGCTCGACAGCGACATCCAGGCCACTCAGGTGAAGTCCGAGAACGAAAAGAACAACTACCAGGAAGAACTCACGAAGCTCAAGGAGATCGAGGACCAGATCTCCAAGTGCCGGGTGGTTGCGCCGCAGGAGGGCCAGGTCGTCTACGCGAATGTGCAGAGCAGCCGCAGCGGCAGCGAGTTTGTTGTCGAGGCGGGGTCCAGCGTCCGCGAAAACCAGGTCGTGATCATCCTGCCGGATCCCCGCGACATGGAGATCAAGGCCAAGATCAACGAAGCCAAGGTCAATCTCGTCAAGGTCGGCATGCCGGTCTCCATTCGCATTGATGCGTTCGGCGAGAGCACTCTGCAGGGCGAGATCAAGAAAGTCAACAACTACGCCGAGCCCGGCAACTGGTGGAGTTCGAGTTCCAAGCAGTACGCGACGTTCATCCAGGTGCGGGATCCTCCGCCGGAACTCCGCGTGGGACTGACTGCGGAAGTTCAGATCCACGTCGAGTCGCGCGACGGCGCATTGCAGATTCCGGTGCAGGCGGTATACGAGCGGGGCGGAAAGACATTCTGCCTCGTCCAGAACGGCAATCGCTGGGATACTCGCGAGATCTTTATCAGTTCGACAAACTCGAAGACCGTGGCTCTCGACGAGCAGCGGTCCGAGGTGCTGCAGCCGGGCGAGATGGTCGTGATCAACCCGAGGCAGCATCTGGCGAAGTTCGATGCTGCGAGGTTCCCCGCGGGACCGGCTTCGAGCACGCCGGGCGCCACGCTGGCCGGTGCGGAGAACTCCGCGGGCAAGTCCGGTGCGAAGACGGGTGCCGGGAAGGCTTCGGAGGAAAAGCCCGCCGAAAACCGGGCGGATCAGAAGGACAAGAAATCAGTCGCGGAAGGCGACACGGCCGCTGGCACGACGGGAGGGGGCGGATGAAGCTCGCCGCAAAACTGGTTGATCTGCGGAAGGACTACGTGCTGAAGGGGGAAACCGTTCGCGCGCTGCGAGGCGTTTCGTTCGACGTCCCCGTCGGAGATTATGTGGCCATCATGGGCCCGTCGGGTTCGGGGAAAAGCACGCTGCTGAACCTGCTCGGCTGCCTCGATCGCCCGACGTCGGGATCCCTTTTCCTCGGCGAAGACGACGTGTCGAAGATGAACGACAACCAGCTGTCCCGCACCCGCGCGACGAGCATCGGCTTTGTATTCCAGTCCTACAACCTGATCCAGCAGCTCACGGTGCTGGAGAACATCGAGGTGCCTCTCTATTACCAGGGACGCCTGTCGAAGGAGAGCCGCGAACGCTGCCGGCTGCTGGCGGAAATGGTGGGGCTGCAGGAACGGCTTTCGCACCGTCCCAGCCAGCTGTCCGGCGGTCAGCAGCAGCGAGTGGCCATCGCGCGCAGCCTCGTCAACGATCCCTACTTCATACTGGCCGATGAACCCACGGGTAATCTCGATTCCGCGACGACCGAAGAGATCCTTCGTTTGTTCGAGAATCTGAACGAGATGGGAAAGACCATCATCATGGTCACGCATGAAAACGACGTGGCAGGCCGCGCCAAACGCATCGTGCGTCTGCGGGACGGCAAACTGCAGTCCGATACGACCCTCCGCGAGGGGCCCGCGCAATCAAGATCCGCGGAGTCCGCGTCCGCCATCGAGGAAATCCGGGCAGCTATCGGGTCCGACTCAAACAAGGCTTTGTGACACCGCCTGCGTGGCCGATGCGATGACGTTTTTCCTGCGCACGCTGCAATTGGGAATCAAGAGCCTGCTGGTTCATCCGCTGCGCTCGCTGCTGACCGTGCTCGGCATTTTCATCGGCGTCGCGAGCGTGATCTGGCTGCTGGCGATCGGCGAAGGGATCAGCCGTCAGGCCCAGAAGCAGATCGAGGGGCTAGGCGCCGACAACATCATGGTCCGCTCGGTAAAGCCCCTGCGCAGCAACGATCAGGAAGCCAGTTTCATTCTGCCTTACGGGCTGTTGCGCGAGGACTACTTCCGCATCGTTGAGACGATCCCGACGGTCAAGAGCGCGATTCCGATTCGGGAGATCCGCTGCGAGTTGAGTTATCGGGATCGCAGCATCGATGGACGGCTTGTGGGATGCACTCCGGAATACGCCGACATAACGAAGCTGAAGGTCGAACGCGGACATTTCATCACCGACGGCGAAGTCAAGCTCGAGCAGAATCACTGCGTGCTGGCCGCAAAGGTCGCCGAACGGTTGTTCCCGTTCGAGGAACCGGTCGGCCGCCGCGTCTATTCCTACGAATACCAGGAGTTCTATCAGGTCGTAGGAGTCGTCAGGGACCGGACGCCCACGGCCGCGATCGGCGGATCGCTCGAGGCGCAGGATTTTTCCAGCGACGTCTACATTCCCATCTCCACGATGCGGAAACGCATCGGCGACACGGTGGTGTTGCGCCGCAGCGGTACGCGCGAAGGCGAGACCGTTGAGTTGAACCAGATTACGCTGCGGGTCGACAAAGTCGCCAACGTGCTGCGCACGGCTCAGTTGGTTCAGGAGACGCTGGAGCCCGTGCACGGGCGCAAGGAAGACGTCAAAGTCATCGTGCCGCTCGAGTTGCTCGAACAGGCACGCACGACCCGCATGATGTTCATGGTTTTCATGGGCCTGATCGCGGCGATCTCGTTGCTGGTCGGCGGCATCGGCATCATGAATATCATGCTCGCCACGGTGACCGAACGGACTCGCGAGATCGGCATCCGTCGGGCACTCGGAGCGCGTCGCCGCGATATCATCCGCCAGTTCCTGGTCGAAACCATCGCGTTGTCCGTCCTGGGCGGACTGACCGGCATTGCGGCCGGTTACGCGTGCCGCCCGTTCGTGGCGATGCTGCGGGAACTGATGATGCACAACACGCCCACGCTGATGCAGAGCCTCCCGGAGGTCGTGCGCAATGTCGAGCCGCAGGTCGTGCCCTTCTCGATACCGCTGGCTTTCGGCATTTCGGTGGTTATCGGCGTGTTGTTCGGACTTTATCCCGCGTACCGCGCCGCACAGATGGATCCCATCGATGCCCTGAGGCACGAATAGGCCCTGAGGCACGAAAGGGCTCTGAGTCAGCGAGCGAACAGGATGGTCCCGCTTCAGCGGCAATTGCCGAGCGATTCGACCAGCCGATCGACCATCTCGTCGGTGTGGCGATAGGTGAGGCTGATGCGCAGAAGCGACTCGCCGACCGGGACCGTCGGCGGCCGAATTCCCGGGACCAGCACGCCTCGCTCTCGCAGCTGGTGTGAAAGCAGCATTGTGCGTTCGGGTTCGCCGATGATCAGCGGAATGATCTGGCTGCTCGATGCTCCGACATTCCAGCCGTCGTGAGCGAGTCGTTGCCTGAGCAGAGCCGCACGAGTCTGCAACTGTCGGCGCCGCCACGGTTCTTGCCGCACGATCTGCAGAGCGTTGATTCCCGCGCTCGCGAAGGCCTCGGGCGGTGCCGTCGAATAGACGTACGAGCGGGCACGCTGGATGAGCCAGTCGACGAGCCGCCGCGATCCGGCCACGAACCCGCCGATTGAGCCGAGCGCTTTGCTCAGAGTGCCGATCCGGATCGGAACGCGATGTTCGACTCCCATCTGCTCGGCCAGACCCCGCCCGTTCTCGCCGAATACACCGGTCGCGTGTGCTTCGTCGATCATCAGCATGGCCCCGGAGTGTTCTGCCAGGTCTGCAAGTTCGGCCAGCGGCGCACAATCGCCGTCCATGCTGAAAAGGCTGTCGGTGACGATCAGTTTGCGGCGGAAAGAGGCTGCTTCGGCCAGCAACTGTGCCAGATGATCCATGTCGAGATGCCGGTATATATGAACCTGTGCTCGCGACAGTCGGCATCCGTCCACGATGCTCGCATGATTCTTGGCGTCGCTGAAGACCGCATCCCGTGCTCCCGCGAGAGCGCACAGCGTGCCCACGTTCGCCGCGTAACCGGAGGGAAAGAGGAGCGCGGCCTCGGTTGCTTCGAATTCGGCGAGGCGTGTCTCCAACGCGGCGTGCCACCGGCCTCGCCCCGTGACCAGCGGACTTGCGCCGCTTCCCCAGCCGACGTCGCCGAGTCCTCGGAGCGAGTCCGGACCCATCACTTCCGCAGCCAGCCCCAGATAGTCGTTGGAGCCAAAGCTCAGAAACTCCCTGCCGTCCAAACGGATCAGGGGACTCTGGGCCCCCTCACGCACCGAGAGCCGGCGTCGCAGTCCCTGGTCCTGCAGAACCTGCAATTCTTCGTCGATCCAAGCCAACGGGTCGCTGGGCATTTGGGGCTGCGCTTCCTTTGCGGAGGACTTTGGCTGTCCAAAGGCTGAGCTGGTGATAGACTGGCATTGCTCGGATCAATCGCTCTTCCGCGCGATCGTGCAATCGTAATGAATGGGTGCATTGTATGGCCTGGTGGGATCGACCGCTGCAGGAACTCGCTTCCGAACCTTGCTGCGGTTACCGGCACGGCAGTTCGATTGCCGCCGAACCAACGTCGATGGCGGCCATTGCGCTGAGCAGCCGGTCGAACTGGGAGTCCGCTCGCCGGGCCGCCGACTGGTTGGCTTCGCATCAGGCCGCCGATGGTTCGGTGGCGGTGCGCGAAGGAGCGAGCTGGCCCGTTTGGACGACGCCGCTCGCCGTGCTCGCGTGGCAATCGCTGGCCTCGCACGACAAAACCCTGTATCGGTCGAATGTCGAACGAGCAAGCCGGTGGATTCTCCAGGCCAGGAGCGAATCGGCGCCGGAATCCGGCATTACGGGCCACGACACGCGGCTGACGGCCTGGCCGTGGGTCGTCGGCACGCATGCCTGGGTGGAGCCGACTGCGATGGCCGTTCTGGCACTCAAGTCCTGCGGTTACGCGAAGCACGCCCGCACGCGTGAAGCCGTGCGATTGCTGGTCGATCGGCTTCTTCCCGAGGGAGGCTGCAATTACGGAAACACGACAGTATTGGGGCGGATGTTGCGGCCCCATGTCCAGCCGACGGGACTGGCCGTGTTGGCACTGGCCGGGGAGCCGGACGCAAAGGGCGCGATTGCCAGATCCGCTGATTACCTGAGCCGGAATGTCTCGGGAGAGACTACGGCCCAGTCGCTCGCCTGGGCGTTGATCGGACTAACGGCTCACGGGCGCCGGCCGGCGGAAGCGGACCAATGGTTGCACGATATGTCGACACGACAGAGTCCGTTTGACGGCGGCCAGCTGCGCAATGCCGTGCTGTTGCTTGCCGCCCAGGAAAACGACTGCCTGCTGATCAATCTGCCGCGTAAATGAAGATGATAAGGCAGATGCCGGATCTGGTTTCGACGAGTAATTTCCGCAATCGGGTTTTTGGTTTCTTGCCTCCGGACTCCAGACTCCGGGACTTCTTCACCACGAAGAGATAGGTAATCGAATGAACAAGCCGGATCCGCTCGATCATGTGCCGGACTCGTCGGCAAGCGAGCCCCGTTGCGGCTTGAAGCTCACGAGGCGTTCCGTGCTGTTGGGCGGGTCCTTGGCAGCGGCCGGTCTTGCGGCCTACCCGGTCTATCGCGAGATCGTTGCGCCGCGTGCGGCCGCATTTCTCGCGAAAGCGTCGGGATACGACGCGTCGCTGACCCGGATCCTGCATGACGGTCTGATTGCCGCCGGACTGCAGGTTGAATCGCTTCACGGGAAGAGCGTTTTGTTGAAGCCGAACCTCGTGGAGCCGCTCCGGTCTGCTCCGCACATGACAACAAATCCCGCGATGGTGGTTGCCGCGGCCGAGGTGTTTCGCAGCTGGGGCGCGCGCGTCACGGTGGGCGAAGGGCCTGGGCACGTCCGCGATACGGAGATGGCCCTGGTCGAAGGAGGAATGCTCGAGCCGCTGTCGCATGAAGAACTGGAGTTCATTGATCTGAACTACGACGACGTCGTGTGGCGCGAAAACCGCGGCAGGCAGAGCGGGCTCGACGGTTTCTTTCTGCCGCGGGCCGTGGCCGAAGCCGATCTCATCGTTTCCATGCCGAAGCTCAAGACCCATCACTGGATGGGGGTCACGGCGTCGATGAAGAACCTGTACGGGATACTGCCGGGCGTGCAGTACGGATGGCCGAAAAACGTCCTGCATTACGCGGGCATTCCCGAGACGGTCTTCGACATCAATGCCGCCGTGCCGAATACGATTGCGATCGTGGATGCGATCGAATGCATGGAGGGGGACGGGCCGATCATGGGAACGCCGCGCAAGCTCGGGCTGGTGATCATCGGCACGAATCTGCCGGCTGTGGATGCGACCGCCTGCCGCCTGATGGAAGTCGATGCGCGGCAGGTGCCCTACCTTGGGTTGGCCGCGGATCGGCTCGGTCCGATCAGCGAGCGTCGCATCGAACAGCGCGGCGAGAATTGGCGGCCCCTGGCACAGCGGTTCGAGATTATCGATGCGCCCCATCTCCGCGACCTGCGGCCTGCGTAGTGCTTGGATGAAAGAGTCCGGTGTCCGGAGGGGAAGAGGCCACGGATGAGCGCGGATTCAAACGGATGCAAGATGCCGGCACTCCGCGAGGGGGACGCCTACATGGTCTTCAGCATGTCGAACAGCGGACCGTAGACCTGGAAGAACATCTTGAAGATAAAGCTGATGATCAGGCCGAAAACGGCAAACAGCACGAGGATGCTTGCGGCTATTGCCAGGACGCGGCATTGAGATCGGGCGCGGTCCTGCATTTGCCGGGCGAGGATCGCCATCGTTTCGCTGATTCGGCCGGCCGTTTCGCCCGTATCGAGCGCGTCGAGGAATTCCGCCGGATAGGCGCCGGTGACCTCAAAGGCCGTGTGCAGCGAACGGCCCTGGCGAATTTCCCGACGCATCCGGTCGAGGTGCACGGTGTAGTAGGAATTCTGGGTGCTGCGGACGGCCAGTTCGACGGCACGCTGGGCGTCGAGGCTGGAGTCGGTTGACATCGACAGCGCCCACGACAGTCGGGACAGCGCCAGGCTGCGGATCGCTCCTCCGATGCCGGGAATATACGCAAGCAACCGGTAAAGGGGCCCGAGATCGACCCATCCGCGCCGTGCGGCCACGAAGGGAAACGACACCACACCGAGGATTGCGGCGACGCTCAGCACGTAGATCAGCAGGCCGCTGGTTCCGTACAGCCCGAGAATCGTCATCGGGCTGCCGTCCATGGTCTTGAGATCCAGGAAACCGTACAGCCAGATGAACACTCCGATCGCGACGATGGCCAGCGACAGTTCGATCATCGGCCACGAAATGCTCATGAGGAACACACGCTGCAGTTCGATCTGGTGGTCGCAGTGATCGCCCAGTTTGAGAAAGACCTCGTCCAGGCGTCCGGTTCGCTCACCCACCTCCACCATTTCGCAGACCAGCGGTGGAAAGAACCCGCCGGATTCGGCAAACGCGGTCGACAGGCTCTCCCCCCGCGCGATGCGATCGTGGATGCCCCGCATGACGGCCTGCTGCTGCGACGTCCCTCGGTGCGATTCCATGTCCCAGATTTTCCGCACGTCGATGCCGGCCTGCAGCGAATTGCCGACGCGGTGGCAGAATTGGGAGAGTGCGCGCGTGGAGATGCGGGCCATGAAAGCTTCCTGTCCGGGATCGTCGGTGCCGCGTACGAACGGGGCGGGGCAACCATTAACTGAGCGTTGCCAGTCCAGCTTATGCGGGAATCCGCCGCAAAGAAAGCGATGGTTTGCGGGGTGTTCCGCGAGTTGAGGGAGGGTCGCGGCACGCAACGGCCAAATTTGTTACAATTCGCCACCGGAATCTACTGGGTTGCGGCCGGATCGTCAGGTCGCGATCGAAATGCAGAGCCGCACCATGAAGCACTGGGATACCGTGGCAGTTGTTGGGGTGGGGCTGATCGGCGGTTCGATCGGTCTCGCGCTGCGTCGTCGCGGACTGGTGCGACGGGTCGTGGGAATCGGGCGGAACGAAACCCGCCTCCGGAAGGCCGCCGAACTGGGGGCCATCACCGAGGCCACAGAGTCGATTGCAGCGGGCGTGTCCGGTGCAAACCTCGTAGTGATCTGCACGCCGGTCGAGCGGATTGTCGGTGACGCTCTGTCGGCCGCCGAAGCGGCTCGGCCGGATACGCTGATCACGGACGTGGGAAGCACGAAACTGCAGATCGTCACGACGCTCGAAGACCGCATGCGGGCATCGAATGAGCGAGGCGTGTTTTTCGTCGGCAGCCATCCGATGGCGGGGAGCGAACGATCGGGCGTCGAGTACTCGCAGGCGGACCTGTTTGAAGACCGGGTGACAATCGTGACCCCCACCGGCATGACGCTGCCCGAGCATGGACGGGCGATCACGGATTTCTGGGAGTCGTTGGGCTCGCAGGTGCTGGTTCGCTCGCCGGAAGATCACGATCGCGCGGTCGCGGAGGTCAGCCACCTGCCGCACCTTGTCGCATCCGCACTGGCCGCGGCGATCGCACCCGACGATCGCATGCTTGCGGGGGGCGGTTGGCGCGACACGACCCGCGTTGCTTCGGGGGACGTGGAATTGTGGAGACAGATTCTGTCGGACAACCAGCGGTACGTCTTGAAGTCGCTGGATAACTTTGAGAAAGTGCTCGCGACATTTCGCCGAGCTTTGGAAAATGCGGATCAGAACGCTCTCGTCGAACTACTGACAACGGGAAAACAAAATCGTGACGCTGTGGGAAGTTGATATCTATCCGGCCGATGGACTGCCGGACGTGGCCGGGGGGGCCGTGGCAGCCGATGCGCGGGACCTGGGCTTGTCGCAGGATCTGTCGGTCGATGCGATCCGGGGATACCTGATCGAAGGCGATCTTGATGAGAAGCAGGCCGAACGCATTGCGCGCGAGTTGCTCGCCGATATCGTCACCGAAAAAACATTCGTGGCTCGGAGCGGCGATCCTCGCCTGTCGCAATCGCCGGCGGCGGGCGGGCGGCTGATCCATGTGCTGCGAAAACCCGGCGTGATGGACCCGGTTGCCCAAAGTACGCTGACGGCCATCGCGGATTTTGGCTTCGCGGCGGAGGCCGTGCGGACGTTCCGCAAGTACTGGGTGCGGGGCCTCGATGACGCGGGATTGAAGCTGCTCGGGTCCAAACTTCTTGCAAATGATTCGATCGAACAGGTCGTCGAAGGGCCGCTCCACATCGATCGGCTGCACGTCGGTTCGCCCTATGAATTCTCGCTGGTCCGCGTTCCCCTGCGGGACCTGAGCGACGCCGAGCTCATCCAGTTGAGCCAGAAGGGGCAGCTGTATCTCACACTGGCCGAAATGCAGGCCATCCAGCAGCACTTCCGTCAGTTGGACCGCGATCCGACCGACATCGAATTGGAAACGCTCGCCCAGACCTGGAGCGAGCATTGCAGCCACAAGACGCTGGCCGGCCGCATCGAATACCGCGACGAATCGGGCACGCGGCGATTCGAGAATATGCTGCGCGAGACGATCTTCGCGGCGACCCAGGAAATCCGCAAGCAGCTCGGCCCGAAGGACTGGTGCGTGAGCGTCTTCAAGGACAACGCGGGAGTCGTGCAATTCGACGACCAGTTCCATGTCGTCTTCAAGGTCGAAACGCACAACCATCCCTCGGCGCTGGAGCCGTACGGCGGCGCCAACACCGGGATCGGCGGCGTGATTCGCGATCCGCTTGGAACCGGCATGGGCGCCAAGCCTGTCTGCAATACGGACGTCTTCTGCTTTGCTCCGCCGGATACGCCCTTGGAATCGCTGCCCCCCGGCGTGCTGCATCCGCGGCGCGTGATGAAGGGCGTCGTGTCCGGCGTCCGCGATTACGGCAATCGCATGGGAATTCCGACGGTCAACGGCGCGATCTACTTCGACCCTCGATACCTCGGCAACCCTCTCGTCTATTGCGGCACCGTCGGCATCATCCCGCGGGACAAGGCCACCAAGCAGCCGCAGGTCGGCGACTGGATCGTGGTCATGGGCGGCCAGACCGGACGCGACGGAATCCACGGCGCAACGTTCAGTTCCGCCGAACTGACCAGCGAGAGTGAGGATATCTCCGGCGGCGCGGTGCAGATCGGCAACGCCATCACCGAAAAGATGGTCCTGGACGTGTTGCTCGCGGCCCGCGATCGAAACCTGTACAACGCGGTCACCGATTGCGGGGCCGGCGGTCTTTCGAGCGCGGTGGGCGAAATGGGCGCGGAAATCGGCGCGGAAGTGTGGCTCGAAAAGGCGCCGCTCAAGTACGAAGGCCTGTCCTACACGGAGATCTGGATTTCCGAGGCCCAGGAACGCATGGTCCTGTCCGTGTCGCCGGACAAGTGGGACGAGTTCGAATCGCTCTGCCGGTCCGAGGGCGTCGAGGCCACCGTGATCGGCAGGTTCGTTCCCACGGGACGGCTGCAATTGCTTTATGCGGGGAACGAAGTCGGCGAGCTTGGAATGGAGTTCCTGCACGACGGACGGCCTCCCATCATCCGCGATGCCGTTTACCAACCCCGCAAGCCGCAACCCTGGAAGATTCCCGGCGGCGCGAGGTGGGATCTGTCCGCGATGCTGGTCGCGATCATGGGGTCGCTCAATATCGCCAGCAAGGAATGGGTGATTCGGCAGTACGACCACGAGGTGCAGGGCGGCAGCGTCATCAAGCCTCTGGTCGGCGTGTGCAACGACGGACCGGGCGATGCCTCCGTGCTGCGCCCCGTGCTCGGGTCGCGACGCGGGCTGGTCGTCAGTTGCGGCATGAACCCGCGACTGGGAGAACTCGACACGTATCACATGGCGGCCAGCGCCATCGACGAGGCGGTGCGAAACTGCATCGCGGTCGGCGCCGATCCCCGGCGGATTGCCATTCTCGATAATTTCTGCTGGGGCTATACCGACCGACCCGAAACGCTCGGGTCGCTCGTCCGCGCCGCGCTCGCCTGCCACGATGTTGCGGTCGGGCTGGGCACTCCGTTCATCAGCGGCAAGGACAGCTTGAACAACGAATTCAGCTACCTGTCCGACGGCCGGAAGCAGACCATCTCGATCCCGCCCTCCCTGCTGATCAGTGCACTCGGGCAGGTGGATCAGGTGGATCGCTGCGTGACGATGGACCTGAAGCAAGCCGGCAATCTGCTTTACATCGTCGGCATGACCCACGACGACATGGCGGGCTCGCACTTCAACATGGTCGCGGAAGTGGACGGCGGCAATTCTCCGCGAGTTGACGTGGCGCTCGCCAAGCGGACGTTTTTCGCGGTGCACGAGGCCATTCATCGCGGCACCGTGCGGTCCTGCCACGACCTGAGCGAAGGTGGCCTGGCGGCGGCGGCAGCCGAGATGGCGTTCGCCGGCAACCTGGGCCTGCATCTGGCGCTCAGCCACGTGCCGCGGAATCTGAACGAGTATTCGCCCGATGAGGAGGCCGTTATCCTGCTGTTCTCCGAATCCAATACCCGATTCCTTTGCGAAGTCGAACCCTCGAAGGCGAAAGAGTTTGAAGAGATCCTCGCCGGCCTGCCTCACGGTCTGCTCGGACAGGTCGTCGAGGCCCCGCGATTGTCGATTTCGCGAATGGCGGACGGCGATGCGTCGGCCCTGCTGGAAGTGGATCTGCCCACGCTGAAAGAGGCGTGGCAGTCGCCGCTGCGTTGGTAGTGTTTTGCGTGTGGTGTGTCGTCGCAACCCGCGGGCGGACCTCCGGGCCGTGCACGGGGCTGCGAGTTTTGTTAAACCGACCGTTCATATCGACTGGTAACTATGCCTGCTCCCCGAGTGTTGGTCCTGCGAGCGCCGGGCACGAACTGTGATCACGAAACGGCTTATGCTTTTCAACAAGCGGGGGCCGTTGCGGAACTTGTCCACATCAACCGACTGCTGGAGAATCCCTCGATCGCCGGGCGATTTCAGATTCTCTGCGTGCCGGGCGGTTTCAGTTATGGGGACGACGTAGCCGCGGGCCGCATCCTGGGCAATCAGATTCGCCACCATCTGCGCGACATGTGCGCCGAGTTCAAGCAGGCCCAGAAGCTGATCCTGGGCATCTGCAACGGGTTCCAGGTGCTGATCAAATCGGGCGTCCTGCTCGAGGACGATTCGCTTGGGCCGATCGCGACGCTCGGCTGGAACGATACGGGCCGATATGAAGACCGCTGGGTGAACCTGGCCGTGCACGGCGATCGGTGCGTGTTCCTCAAGGGCATTCAGTCGATGTACGTGCCGGTCGCGCACGCGGAAGGGAAGTTCACGGCCCGCGACTCAGCGATGCTCGACCGCCTCGACCGGCAGGGGCAGCTGGTCCTGCGCTACACGGGCGCCGGGGCCGGTGCGGATGGCCAGGTGCCCTTCCCGCACAATCCCAACGGTTCGCAGCGCAACGTGGCCGGCGTCTGCGATTCGACGGGCCGCGTTCTCGGACTGATGCCGCACCCCGAGCGTCACATCGATCCAACTCAGCATCCTCGCTGGACGCGTGGCGAGGGACAGTCACAAGGTGCGGGACTCGCAATGTTCCAGAACGCCGTGAACTACTTCCGCGATTGACCCCGCTCGCTTCGCATTCGCGGTGCATGAAACCAACCAGTCTCCAGAAATCGCACGGCGTCTATTACACGTCCCCGTCGGTCGTGCAGTACATCGTCGAGCGCACGATCGGCCCGCTGTGCGAACGCGGCGGGCCCGTCGCGGGTGAGCCGCTGCGCGTGCTCGATCCGTCGTGCGGAGACGGGGCATTTCTGGAAGGGGCACTGACCTTTCTCGCGGGCAAGACGCCGGCCAGAAAACGCGCGGCCTCAGCCGCCCATCGACGCAGGATCTTCACCCAGCTGTTCGGGATCGATATCGACCGCGAAGTCCTGCGTGCCGCGCGGGATCGGCTGGTGCGCGTTGCGTTGCAGGGCGGGGTCTCGCCGGACAACGATGAATCACACGGGGCCGCGACGCGAGACTCGGCGCCGAGGAATCTCCGTTGGGGCGACTTTCTTCTCGACCGCGATGCGTTTCACGCGGATTCCACCGCGAAGCAGCTGGCCCGCGACTGGAAGTCCGAGTTTCCGGAGGTTTTTGCCGGCCGGAACCCCGGCTTCGATGTGGTGGTCGGCAACCCGCCCTATGTGAATGCCCGCGTCCTGTCGCAGACTCGCAGTCCCTCGCTGCGAGCCTACCTGCGCCGCCGGTATCGATGTGCAACGAAGGCCTACGATCTGTACGTGCTGTTTGTCGAGCGGGCATGGGAGTGGCTGCGGGACGGCGGGCGTTGCGGGATGATCGTCCCGAACAAGATCGCCGGGTTGGATTACGCGCGCCAGTGCCGGGAGTTGCTGCTCCAGCGGACTTCGCTGGTCGAGATCGTCGATCTTGCGGGGCTCAAATTGTTTCCCGGTGCGTCGGTCTATCCGTACATCGTGATATTCGAGAAGAAATCGCCGCCGCCCGCCCATCGTGTCTCGCTCGTTCAGGCACGCTGCGATCACGGGCGGATCGAGGTGGCCGGACGCACCGTCATTGCGCAGGCAAGCCTCAGCGCATCGGACGGCTGGCGAGTGCAGCAATCGCTCGACGTGGAATCCCGCGTCCCGACACGGCGGCTCATCGAATGCGGCGAGGTGTACAGCGGGACCACCGGGTTCATGGCGCACGCGCTGGCCCAATCGCTGAGCGAACACGATGCGGCAAGCCGCGAACCGCGTCTGGAGTTTATCGTCAGCGGGAACATAGGCAGGTATCGAATCGAGTACGGCGGCGTGCGATACATGTCGCACCGCTGGAAACGGCCGGTCCTGAACCCGGACTGCCCGATTCTGTCTGATCGCAAGCGGGCCTTGTTCCGCGAAGGGAAGATCGTTGTTGCGGGCATGAGCCGCCGCCTCGAGGCCGCCTGGGACAAAGGAGGCACGGCACTGGGTGTCCAGGTCTTTGCAGTGGCTCGGCTCGAGGATCCCTGGTACGTCCTGGGGCTGCTCAATTCGAGCTTGTTCAGCTATCTGTTCCGCACCCGTTTCGCAGCCAAGCGGCTGGGCGGCGGGTATCTGTCGGTCAACAAGGGGCAGCTTGCCGAACTGCCGATCCGGCGGATCGATCGGAAATCCGAGGACGAGTGGCTGAGCCGCACGCGGATTTCCCGCTTGGCCCGTCGCCTCACCAGGATGGCCGGTTCCGCAAACATTGAATCGTTGCAGCAACTCGACGCGGAACTCGATCAGGAAGTTTATCGCCTCTATCGTCTAAGCAGCCGGGATGTTCGTTGCGTTGAGTCGGTTATCCATGGAATTGACGAAAAACCCCGAGGAATTTCACCCGTGTGAATGCGTGCCCTCTTCACCTCCGGACTCCAGACTCCCGCACTGCAGATATCCACGGCACCGCAGTGAGCTCTGAACGATGAGAGAATCTCCGGCAAGACATGATCTGTTTCGTTTGCCGCTGCCGCGGGAATTCTTTGATCGTTCCGTCGTCGAGGTGGCTCGGGATCTGCTCGGAAGGATTTTGGTTCGAGTCGCGGACGACGGCATCTGTGCCGGGCGCATTGTGGAAACGGAGGCTTATCTTTCCAGGAACGACTCGGCGTCACATTCTTTTCGAGGGCCGAATCGAAAGAATGCCACGATGTTTCTCGGTCCCGGACTGCTGTACGTCTATACGATTCACGCGAGATGCTGCATGAACGTCGTGACGGAGCCGGAAGGTGTGGCCAGCGCAGTGTTAATCCGCGCCGTGGAACCGCTGGAGGGACTTGAGGCGATGGCGAGGCGGCGCGGAACCACGAAGGTGCTTGATCTGGCTCGTGGTCCCGCGCGGCTCTGCGAGGCTTTCGCGGTTCACCGTCAATTCGACGGATGGGATCTGACTCGAGGCGAGCAGATCTGGATTGCCGCCTGCGACACCGATCCTGAGCCGAAGGATGTCGGCATGTCATCTCGGATCGGTGTCACTTCGGCTGGCGATTTGAAACTCAGGTTCTTTCTCAAAGGCAACCGTTTCGTCAGCGGGCCGCGCCGGTTATCAGCCGGTTGATCGCCGCGAAACGCCTGTCCGGTTGCTTTTGCAGGCGGCCACGGTGCTCATCGAATCGTCCCGTAGGTGGCCTGCCGCTTCGGTCGCTGAGCCTGAGTCGCGGCGCTTCGCGTCTGGCCCGGCATCATGAAGGGCTGAGTCTGCACCGTGTATGAGTCGTCTTCGGTGACGCCAATTTCGTCCTGCGTTGCGTAGGTCTGGCCCCGCATTGTGTAGGTCTGATTCGGCATGGCAAAAGACATGCCTGACGTGTTGTGCGACTGGCCCGGCATCGTATGCGTCCGATTCACGACCGTGCGTCCGGCCGTGCGATAGTGCGGCGATCCGGATCCTGCAGTGGCGGATCGAGGAATGTACTGCCGAGCTTCAGACCGCTTCGCGGGCGTTGGCTGCTTGGCTGGCGCGGGCGTGCTTTCCTGCGGGGCGAGGATTTCTTCGCCTTCCGAGACCACCATGGCCCCGTCGTCGTACACCTCGTATCCTCCGTCGTAGACCATGGGCATGCCCATCGGGCCTGCTTCGGCATACCGGTTTCCCCAGAGGAGCGGGCACGGCGAAAACAGATTGCACAGCCATGAACCGCATTGGCCGCACGAGCCACAAGAGCCACAGCCAGTACCGCAGCCAGTGCCGCAGCCACCCGTCCAGTTGCCGCAGTCGTCACACGGATCGCAGGGAGCCGGCGGGTCGCTCATCCATTCGCCCCAATAAACCTCGCCGCAACCACCGGAGGCGCATCCGAGCCCGCATCCCGACCCGCACGAGGGCGTATACATGTGCGTTGGGCAGCAACAGCCGTTGATCAGCAACACGACCGAGACAAAAAAACCAGTGGCCACCAGCATTCGGTTCATTGCATGTTCCTTGTTTTGGCCCTGAATTACCAACCGTCGGACTTGTGGCTTTGCGCGCAAAGTCCACGGGCCAACGGAAGTGGGTTTATATTCCGGCGCGGCATCACCGCCTTGACTGGCGGCCCCGCCTCCCTGCGGCGTCAGTACTCAGATGGGCTCGTCGAGAAACAGACGGGGAGCCGCCCCCCCAACCGAGGTGACCGCTGGCAGCTCCCGCACAATCGTTATCGGTCGTATATTCAACTGAATCGAGAAATTTCCCCTAACCGCTACGTTTTCACTTTGGTGGTTGCGTCGGAGGATCCGCATGACAGCATTCCGTTCCAATTCCCTCTCGCGGCGTGGTCTTCTCAAGGCGGCGGGCACACTTTCGGCATTGGCATGCGCCGGACACTGGGCATCCCGGGAGGGCGAAGCCAGTGCGGAAACAACCGCCGCGCCCAATCCGATCGCGGCCGAGAATGCGAAAGAAGGTTCACTCGACTGGCAACTGACGCGAGTACGCCTCGACCAGGCCGACGGCTGCCGATCGCCGGCGATCGAGGGTTACTGCTCACGGCAAAGCGTACTGGCGGGCGAGCAGTTGCAGATCATGGTCTCGACAGATCCAGCCGAGCAATTCGAGATCGAAATATTCCGCATGGGTTACTATGGCGGTCGAGGTGCGAGGAAAGTCGCGACCCTCGGACCGTTTCAGGGCAAGCCGCAGGCAGTGCCCAAACCGAGCGATCGCGCGATGTACGAATGCGAGTGGGAGCCGACGGTCGAGTTGACCGTCCCGCCGGACTGGACAAGTGGCGTGTATGTCGGGCGTCTCACCACGCTCGTTCCCGAAGGCCAGCGGCCCTACTGGCAGAGTTACGTGATCTTCATCGTCCGGGACGATCGCCGCGCGGACATTCTCTTTCAGTGCAGCGACAACACGTGGCAGGCTTACAACGGGTGGCCGGACAAATTCTCACTCTATACGCATCCCAAGGGCGGGCAGGGACCGTGGGCCGATGTCAGCTTTGATCGCCCTTACGGGCGCGAGGCACAATATACTTCGATCGTCAACGATCCGTTGTCCGTCGGTTCCGGTGCGTTTCTGACCTTCGAGTTTCCGCTGGCCTATTGGCTGGAGCAGCAGGGTTACGACGTGAACTACTGCTCGAACAGCGACATGATCGAGCCCGCGGGAGGCAATCTGTGCAAGGCATTCTTGAGCGTCGGCCATGACGAGTACTGGGACATGCGCCAGTACCATCGCGCCGTCGCGATGCGGGACGCGGGCGTGAATCTGCTGTTCCTGTCGGGCAACGCCGTGTGCTGGGTCAGTCCGTTCAAGCCGAGCACCCGCGGACAGGCAAACCGAGCGATCTTCCGCGGCGGACCGTACGGCGGCTCGCACCGTTGGGCCGAGAATCGCCAGAAGCAGCACGGGCCCTTTCCCGAACGAGGGCCGGATGAAGGCTATCTCATGGGTGCGCGGAATCTCGAACCCGTCAATGGCGGCGGCGACTGGATCTGCGCAAAGCCGGAGCACTGGATGTTCGAGGGGACGTCGATGAAGAAAGGCGATCGTATTCCGGGGCTCATCGGCTGGGAATTCCATGGCGATCCGCCCTCGGATCTGGCCGGGTTGGAGATCGTCGGTCAGGGCACAGCCTGGAACGGAGGCACGCTTGCCGCACCTTGGACAGCCACTGTCTATCCGGGTCCCAAGGGCAACTTCGTCTTCAACGCCGCCACGATTTTCTGGGCTCAGGGAATGAGCCATCCGCCGGGACACACGCTGCCCTGGTCGCACTGGAATCGGCCACACGGTCCTGACGCCCGCGTGCAGCAAATGACCGCGAACCTATTGCGGCGCGCCGGATGCGCAGTGTGACCGCCGCGCCGATCCGGGTCTGAAATGGAGAATGAACCCGGGATTCAATCCGGGATCGGTTCGTTCTTGCCGACCGGCTTGCCCTCCCAGTTCACGTCGCCCGTCACGGGATCATACGTGAGAATTCGCTGCGTGCTGCCCGGTGCCGGCTTTAGGCTCGCTTTGGGCATCCATTGTGCGAGTTCGCGTTTCACGTCGGTCAGGGCCGGGTCGCCGGCGAGGTTCTTCCATTCGTTCGGGTCGGCCTGCATGTCATACAGTTCCTCGGATCCATCCGCGTAACGGATGTACCGCCATCGCTCCGTGCGCACGGCGTGATTGTCGTGGTTGTGCGTCGTGATCGCCGGCCAGGGGCGAGGCGCGCTGGCGTCATGCAATTGAGGCACGAGGCTGTGTCCTTCAAGATCATTGCGATCAGGAAACCCCGCGAGTTCCAGGAGCGTCGGAAACACGTCGAGCAACTCGGCCGGGCGCACGCATCTCGCATTCGGCGCGATACCCGGTCCGGCGAAGACCAGCGGAACGCGAGTCGAACGGTCCCAGAGCGAGTTCTTGCCGCTGATCAGTTTCTCGCCCAAGTGCCAGCCATGGTCGCCCCAGATCACGATGATCGTGTTGTCCGCGCGGCCCGTTGCGTCCAGCGCGGCAAGTACTCGCCCCAATTGTGCGTCCATGAAACTGGTGCTGGCCAGATAGGCGCGAACCAGCGGCCGCCATTCACGATATTCGCGCAGCGTCTTGAGCCTGGGTTCCGGAAGTCGCCAATGCAGATACCACGAAAATCGCGGCGTGTCATCGCGGTCGTCTTCCAGCACGGGAGGCATCTGCAGTGTCGCGTCGGGATAGAGATCAAAGTACTTTTGCGGCGCATAACACGGCACGTGCGGAAGGCGGAAGCCGCAGGCAACGAAGAACGGCTTGTCCCGCGGGGCCTTCTGGAGTGCATCGATCGCGGCACTGGCGATCTTGTAGTCACCGGCATCTTCGTCGCGTTCCGGAAACGGCCCCCAGTCCATCAACGGATGTCGAGGCTCCGGAAGGTTGGCAATCGGTTTCGGCGGACGGCCGGGCCCCGGCGCGGGTCCCCACGCGTTGAACTCGCGGGCCTGATCCACCGGCTTGATCGAACCGTCGTGATAGATCTTCCCGCATGTGTAAGTGAAGTACCCCGCCTCCGTGAAGGTCTGCGGCAATGTCACGCACTTCCTGGTGCGCTCGACATCGCGAATCCCGGGCGTTAATCCGTAAATGCCCGTCGACGAGGGACGCAACCCCGTGAGCAGACTGGATCGCGAGGGATTGCACAGCGGCGACTGGATGTGTGCGTTGGTGAACAGGGTTCCCCTCGCCGCAACTCCGTCGATGTTCGGAGTCTTGACCTGCGGATGGCCGCCCATGCAGCCGATCCAGTCGTTCTGGTCATCGATCGCGATGAAGAGCACGTTGGGGCGGGAGGCTCTTTCCGCGGCGAACATCGGCTGGGCATACAATGCGGCGGACAGGCAGATCAGAACGCCGGCGAACAGTCCGGCCAGCATCGGTCCATGACCCGCAACGCACGACCGACCGCAGTCGCTTTTGTCTCGTGATGGAATCTCATTCAGGCGGGACAATACGTTCGCAACGCTCAGGTATCCGAAATCATCTGCCACGGGTCTGTCTCCTGCCGCCCTGAGTACTAACCGTCAGATCGTTTGTTTTTCGCGCAATGTCGGGCGTCCGACGGAAGCGGGTTTACGGGCCGGTGCGTCAGCACTGCATTGGGACGCGGCCCTGCCGCCTTTCACTTCGGGCATAACCAGTACACAATCATCCACTACGAGTGTGCGACTTCAACCAGGGGCTGTCTGAAATGATCCGGAAATTCCATGTTCTCTTGTTATTCGGCTTGCTGGCCGTGCCTGCAGTTACGACTCGATCACTGCACGCAGCCGACAATCCGCCGCCGAAACTGAAACTCAACAAAGAAGAACGGCAGAAACGCGACGATTCGCTGCGGGCGGTCGCCAGGCAGATCGGTATCGGTCCCGGATGTGTGATCGCGGACATCGGAGCGGGCGACGGCCAGGACTCGTGGTTGTTCGCCGATATCGTGACGGACACGGGCAAGGTGCTGTCCGAGGAAATCGAAGAAGCCAAGACCAAGGGAATTGAAAAAGAAGCAGCGGCGCGAAAGTTGACGCAAGTGACCGCCGTGCTGGGAAAGCCTGAAGATCCCGGGTTGCCGGCCAACTCGGTTGACATGGCATTCATGCACCTGGTGTATCACCACCTGTCGCAACCGCGGGAAATGCTGCAGGCGATCTGGAAATCCCTGAAGCCCGGCGGCAAGTTCGTGGTCATCGACCAGCGACTCGGCACGCTGATGGACTGGGTGCCTCGCGCGGATCGCGCCAAGAAGCACTTTTGGATCGCCGAGACCACCGTGGTTCGCGAGGCGCGCGAACAGGGATTCGCATTTCTCGAATGCGCCGAGCAGTGCTGGCACGACAAGAAAGCATTCGTGCTGGTCTTTCAAAGGCCCGAGGGAGTCGAGTCACCTGACCGCGATCCCGACGCGATGTGTCCGATTCCCGCGAGTGTCGTGGAACAGTTGCTCCCCGACGCCGGCGACAAGGATAAGTACGGTCACGTGGCATTCATTGCCTTGGGCGAGGGTCGCAACCTGATCCAGCCGATTCTCAAGACGACCGGTGCGGAAGGCGTGGATATAGTGCTTGAGGAGTGGGCCACGCGGAAAGACGAGAGGCCGCCCCTCGCGACAGGCCTGAATCTGCCCTCGAAGCTGACGGATCAGGGCGATCCCGGTCTGGCCGACGATTCGATCGATGCGGTCTACTTTCTCGACAGCTACCACTTGCTGTTCCACGGCCCTGTGCTGCTGGAGAAGTTGAATAAGCGACTGGCGACCAACGGTCGCGTTTACGTGCTCGACCGTCCGGCAACCCGCGACGTCTCGCGTCGCGAAGCGAGCCATCGCCGCATGATCGCGCCGGAGACGGTGAAACAGGAAATGGCCAAGGCCGGTTTCAAGTTCTTGCGCGAGAACCCGCTGCCGGATTGCGGACGAGTCCTGCTCGTCTTCGGCCGAGGAGATTTCCCGAATCCGTAACGATCGTCTGGCCTCGCACTAGGCGATCGGCTCTTCGCCCCGCACCAGCAGCGCAGCGTGGCACATGCGGACTCGTGGACGTTCCACGACATTCAAACCGGTTGCGCCGGCTATCTCCAGTGTTCTCGCAAATGCCTTGGACGAGACATGGACAATGGGTTCGATGATGAGGAACTGACCCTGAGGCCTCAGGCAATCGTGGATTTCCCGGATCAGTCGCTCCGTGTCGGGAACCTCGTGGACAGAGAAGGACGCCAGCGTGAAATCGACGGTCTCGTCCAGACCGATCGAGTCGGTCCGGCAGCGATGCGTTCGAATGCGGCATTCGACGCCCGCCCGCTTTGCGCGCCTGCGCAATGTGGCAAGCATCTGTTCCTGGAGGTCCACCGCAATTACGAGTCCTGCGTCGCCGACCAGCTCCGCCATGCCGATCGCGAACATGCCCATGCCGCATCCGAAGTCCATGGTCCGCATTCCGGCACGGACATAAGGAGACAGGATCCGTTGCGGATTGTGGATCAATCGCCGCAAGCGGTTATCAATAAAGTAGCCGCCCCACCAGGGACAAACGTGTGAGCACATGCTTGGCTCGCTGAAGTGATCATGCGGAGATCAAAACTCGCCGAAGAGAATCGTTCACTCGGCATTCGCCTTCTTATACGTAATCACTGCTGAGCCCGGTTGGTCCGCGATGGACACCGGCAGTCCTTTTGAAAGCAGTTCCTCGCCCGTTGTCGTGCGGGTTTGGCCCGTGTCGATATCGGTCAGCGTATAGCGGCATCCGGCCTCGACTCCGCGCAGCTTGAAACGGGCGACCTCGTAGATACTGTCCCCTCGGCGAAACGCCTGAACCATGCCTTCGTTCTTTTCGGGCGAATGAAACTGCCACGCCATCCAGACCGACTTATCCAGACTGTAAGGCGTAAGCGGATAGTAATCCGCGAAGTAATAGGGAGCGTACTCGCACCACTGCTGCAGCACGCGGCGGATGAGCGCGTAATCCAGGTCCTTCTTCCGCATGTCGAAGCACGCCGTGAAGTGTGTCACCATCGTGCTGCGCAGCAGATACGGCGTGATCGGCCCCGAACCGGTTCCTGTTCCCTGGAAGGGAATCCAAAACGACATCCCGTAAGTGTGCGCCTGGTTGCCGACCGGTTCCATGATGTAGTCGCTGCGCAGCAAGGGCACGGCGCGGCGCATCGTTTCCAGATCGTTGCGCCGCCCGCCGGAGGCGCATGAATCGATCAGCATGTCGGGGTGTCTGCGGCGCAGTTCGTCCCAGTAGGCCAGGTATCCGGTGACGTGATGGTTCTCCGTAATGCCCTGGCGGTCCTCCTTGTCGTTGGCTCGCCAGTTATTCAGCGGGTCCATGTTGAAATCCTGCCGGTAGAGATCGATACCCTGCTCGGTAATCAGCCGACCAATGTGCTCCGTCAGCCATTTCCGCGCGTCGTCGTCTCCGAGGTTCAACAACCCTCCATTGCGGCCGCCAAGAACCCACTCGGGATGGTTCTCCGTCAGCCACGTGCCGCTGTGCACGCGCTCCGGTTCAAACCAGACAATCGTCTTGACGCCCTTGGCTCGTGCGTGGTCCGAGATCGATCGCAATCCGCCCGGGAATCGCCTGGTGTCGACTTCCCACGTGCCGGTTTTCGGCCATTGGCCGTCGCACGGATACCATCCTGCGTCCATCCACCAGTACTTCAGCGGCAGTTTCTCTTCGAGATAGCGGTCTACGAAAAACTTCTGATTTGCCGAGTCGGCGTTGATCATCTCGCCGAATTGGTGGGAACTGCAGGCTGCCATCTGCACGCCGGGGAGTTTTCCGCCTGGGCGAGGCAGGTTGTGGGCAAGCATCCATCGTCGCCACACGTTTTGGGCGTCGATCCATTCACCGTCCCAGAATTGAACGGCCATCAGGGGCGTTCGTATTTCTTCGCCCGGATGCAGTTTCAAGTGCGTCAGTTCCTGGCCGGCACGAATTCGCACGCCGCCGGTCGCCTCGTTCGTGAACTCGGCAGCCCACTGTCCCGGCCAACCGACCGCCACGATGACTCCGCCGCCCGACCATGCCAGATTGAAATACGGCCAATCGCTGTTGCTAGGCCTTCCGCCGGCAGCCGTGATGCGTTTCGATTCACCGGATTTCAATGGTGTTTCCAGCGGCTCATAGTCGTTCGGCTGGCAGGGACTGCCGACGTTGTGGTGGAGCACGACCTTTTCCCCGCCGCCAAGGACCGCGTCCGCTGCCTGAATATCCGAGAGGATCTGCGTATCGGCTGAACCGGTGTTTTTCAGATACAGCGTCCACTCAACCGTCGGGAAGTCGTGATACTCAATGCCCAGACAGCGCGCGGTCAGGCCGCTCGCTTCGTCGGTGTACAGCAGCGTGTGCTCCGTACGGGTCGCGTCCAATTCGCGCGACGATCGCGTGACCTTCCACGCCAGTTCTGTGAAGCTCTTGCCTCCGCACTTGAACGTGAACGGCGGTTGAGTCGTCAGAGGGATGCGGACCGAGTTGTCGAAAGGAAGGTCGGCGAGCCAGATATCGCGGCCGCCCGGCAGCGTGACCTTGGCGTCGGCCCAGTCCGCCTGGTCGCAGCCGATTCCGTCTCCGCCATCGTCCACCTGAAGCACGAACTCGCGCGCCCCGTCGAGTTTGACATGAACCGGCACCGCGGGAGAGCCTTCGTGCAGCAACTCCGACTGAAACTTGGATGCTCCGCCTGCCCACACGGAGAATCGCACGCTGCCGCGCCCGCCGCTGGTCTGGTCGTTGGTATCCACTCCGGCGATCGCGCTGAACTTCTCGGCCGGTTCGGAAAGACGCACGACGATTTTGCTGAAGGCGTGGCAATACAGGCCGCGTTTGTAAGTCGAGGTGCCGATCTTCAGCGGTTGGTCCGAGCGAGAGTTCTTCTGCACGGGATCATTGTTCGCAAGCACGACCAGCGCGGGAGGAAGTTCCGTTGCGGAGTTCATAATGCCGCCGAACTTGGCAGCCACCCATCGAGATGCTTCGGCCTTTGCACCCGGTCCGGCTTCCGCAGCTGGACTTTGCCGCTCGATGCAAAGGAGACAAACCGCGGCCAGAAAAGCCGCCCATCGCCCGCAGTTTGTTGGTTGGCGCCGCATGCTGGACTCTCCCATGGGTGTTTTGTCATCGTCGTGGCACTGCAATTGATCGCCCGATGATCAATATGGCTTGAAAATGCCGCGGGACAACTGGTCATTGCCGCCGATCCGGCGTGGGACAGCACTCCTTTGCGCATGTGCCGGGGCCGTCACTTTGGGAAACCCAGGGGGTGTGGCGATTCTTCACTTGAAATGTCGGCTGAATCCAGCCATTTCCCGCATGATTCCGGGGATCATCAACTGCGCAAGAATTTCACACGATCTTGCCAACGTCGCACGAAGCGCGCTACGATCGAAAATGTCTTGTGCCAAGACAGTTGCGGCTTAAACAGGTTTTTCAGGTCGGCCGGCGAACGGCCCTGGGATGCAAATCGTCAGACGCTGCTTTCATGCAGAGTCGAGCGACCAACGGGAGCGATGTTCTCTGCCGGTGCGGCAGCACCGCTGTGGCAGGCGCCCTGACTCCCGATTGGGTAGAAAATGTAACCAAAGAGTCGATTGGGGAGTCAGTCACGGTTGGGGCTGGTTCGATCGTTGAAACCCCGCGTTGAGGAGTAGTCGTCATGGCGACGCAGGTTCGAGCTTCGTTTCCGTGGAAACGACTTGTGAGTCAGGCACTTGTATCTATTGGCTTCATTGCCGCGGTGGGGGTTTTGTTGCTGTGGCTGGCCGGCAAGTTCGAGCGAAAGGTCGTCAATCGCAGCGACGGATCGGCAGGGGCGCCCGTTGCGGCCGGAGCGAAAGTGGTTCCGGTGCGAGTCATCCGTCAGCCTCGCACGGAGTCGGCGGTGGGGACCATTCGAGCCGTGCATGAAACGAGCGTCGGGTCCAAGCTGTTGGCTCGTGTGAGCGAAGTGAACCTGAAGGCTGGACAGCGAGTGAATAAGGGAGATGTTCTTATTCGGCTGGATGATACGGACCTGCAGGCCAAATTGCAGCAGGCGCATGCGATGCTCACGGCCGCGGAAGCGGTTCGCCAGCAGGCGGAATCCGACGAGAAACGGCTTTCGAACCTGATGAAGACAAACGCGGTGAGCCGTCAGGAATACGAAAATTCGGCCACCAAACTGCGTGCTGCGGACGCTGATTTGCGTCGCGCTCAGGAGGCGGTGAAGGAAGGGCAAGTGGCTTTGGATTGGGCCACCTTGCGTGCTCCGATGGATGGCGTAGTGATTGACAAGAAGATCGATGTGGGCGACATGGTGACGCCCGGCCAGATCCTCGTGACCCTGTTCGATCCGAGTCGCATGCAATTGGTCGCAAGTGTGCGAGAATCGTTGGCGCACCGACTGCAGACGGGCCAGACTCTCGGCGTCCGAATCGAAGGTCTCGACAAGCAATGCCAGGGCACAATCAGCGAGATTGTTCCGGAGGCGGAGTCGAGCAGTCGCGCGTTTCAGGTCAAGGTCACGGGGCCGTGTCCCGGGGGCATCTACAGCGGCATGTTCGGGCGCCTGCTGATTCCACTCGACGAGGAAACGGTTCTGGTAATTCCGCGCCGGGCCGTGCTGCATGTGGGGCAACTGGAACTGGTGGATGTTGCCGATAAGGGTCACGCCGTCCGGCGATCGATTCGCACCGGGCGAGGGTTCGGTGAAGACGTCGAAGTGCTGTCGGGTCTGCGTGACGGTGAGCAGGTCGTAATCAGTGCGACTGAATCGCCACAGGGCGGTAGGACCGCCGGCCAAAGCGGTGCTGCCGCACCGGGCAAATAACCCGCTCCCGTTGGTCGCTGGACATTACGCGAAAAACAAACATCTTGACGATTTGTGCCACAGGGCGGTAGGACCGCCGGCCAAAGCGGTGCTGCCGCACCGGGCGAATAACCCGCTCCCGTTGGTCGCTGGACATTACGCGAAAAACAAACATCCTGACGATTTGTGCCACTGGAGGTGACGCGTGGCTAACTCTCCCGGTCCGAGTCTTGCCCATGACGGGCACTTCACCAACAAGATCGTCAAGGCGTTCCTCGAGTCGAATCTCTCGCTGATCCTGATTCTGCTGGCGACAGTGGTGGGGCTCGTGGCGCTCGGGTTGACGCCGCGCGAAGAGGATCCGCAGATCGTCGTGCCGTTGGCGGATGTTTATGTCAACTTCCCCGGCCATTCTGCGGCCGAGGTCGAGCAGTTGGTGTCCATTCCGCTCGAGAAGATCCTCTATCAGATTGACGGCGTCGAATACGTGTACTCGATGAGCCGCGAGAATCAGGCGATCATCACGGTCCGGTATTACGTAGGCGAGGACCGCGAGCGCAGCCTCGTGAAGCTTTACAAGAAGCTTGACGAGAACGTCGACATCGTGCCTCGCGAGGTGACAGGCTGGGTGGTCAAGCCGGTCGAAATCGACGACGTGCCGATCGTAACGCTGACACTGTCGAGCGGATCTTCCGACGACATGACTTTGCGGCGGGTCGGCGAGGAACTCGCTCAGCGACTGGCCGGATTGTCGAACGTCTCGCGGGCGTATGTGATTGGCGGTCGGCCGCGCGTCGTGCGGGTCCTGATGGATCCGGAACGCATGGCCGCCTACAACGTTTCGCCGCTGGAGTTACAGCGCGCGATTCAAGGATCGAACGTTCGCCAGGCGGCCGGCGGTCTGCGCAGTCAGGACGTGCTGGTTCAGGTCGAGTCCGGATTGCCGTTTGCCTCGGCAAAGGAACTCGAGGACATGGTGGTCGGCGTCTCCTCCGGCCGTCCCGTGTTTCTGAAAGACGTGGCGAGTATCGAAGACGGCCCGGAGGAAGTGAGCAACTACGTGCGTCACGGCTGGGGGCCGGCACGCGGATTCACGCATCACGAGTTCTTCCCCGGTACGCTGTTGGGCGAGACACACGCGAGTGCTTCAACCCATTCGGAAGGCACTTCCACCCCCGCGGTGACGGTCGCCATTGCCAAGAAAAAGGGCGCGAACGCCGTTTGGGTGGCCAACGCGGTTCTGAAGCAGGCCGAAGAGCTCAAGCCCAAGATCATCCCCGACGACGTGTCGCTGATCGTGACTCGCAACTACGGCATGACGGCCAACGAGAAAGTGAACGAACTGGTCGAGGGACTTGCCGTAGCCATTGTGATCGTGGTGGCGCTGTTGACGCTGGGATTGGGGTGGCGTGAAGCGGTGATCGTGGCCGTGGCGGTTCCCGTGGTATTCGGGTTGACGCTGGCTGTCAATCTGATGCTCGGCTTCACCATCAATCGAGTAACGCTCTTTGCGCTGATTCTGTCGCTGGGGTTGCTGGTTGACGATCCGATCGTGGACGTCGAGAACATCGCCCGGCATTTCGCGATCCGCAAGAAGGCAACACGTCGCATCGTGCTCGAGGCGGTGGCCGAGATACGGCCTCCATTGATTACCGCAACTCTGGCCGTGATCGTGAGCTTCCTGCCGATGTTCTTCATCACCGGCATGATGGGACCTTACATGCGTCCGATGGCCTTGAACGTTCCGGTGACGATGATGATGTCGATGGTGGTGGCCTTCACCATCACGCCCTGGCTGGCCTACCACATGCTGCAGCGCAAGTACACGTCGGGCGACCATGCTTCGTCGCATCACGAGGTGGAAGACATGGAGGAGCTGAAGAAGTCGCGGCTCTACAAGGTCTTCTACCCGCTGATGGCGCCGCTGCTCCACTCGCGTCTCGTGGCATGGAGCTTCCTGCTGGGGATGGTGGTGCTGACGGTGGCGGCGGTGGGACTTGCCGCGGTGCGCAGCGTTCCTCTGAAGATGCTGCCTTTCGACAACAAGAATGAGTTGCTGCTGGTTCTGGACTTCGACGAAGGGACGACGCTGGAGCGGTCGGACTCCGCAGTGCGCGATGTCGAGGCCTATCTCGCGAGCGTGCCGGAGATCTCGGATTACACGAGCTATGTGGGTTTAGCGTCCGCGATGGACTTCAACGGGCTGGTGCGGCACTACTATCTGCGTCACGGCGACAACGTCGCCGAAGTGCGAATCAATCTGGCCGGCAAGAAGAACCGTGCATTGCAGAGCCATGCGATCGGGCTCCGCATGCGGAACGAATTGCAGGCGATCGCCGATCGGCATCGGGCTCGCATGAAACTCGTCGAGACGCCGCCGGGGCCGCCGGTGATTGCGAGCGTTGTGGCCGAGATCTACGGCAAGGAAGACCACCGTTACGAGGATCTTCTGCAGGCCGCCGACGCGGTTCGCACGCGTCTGGCTGCGGAGCCGGGAGTCGTTGATGTCGATGACGTGCGTGAGGCCGAGCAGCGCAAGATTGTGTTCGTGACCGACAAGGAAAAAGCCGCGCTCAACGGGATCTCGACGGAGCAGATTTCCGCGACGATCGCGATGGCCGTGGGGGGAAACGCCGCCGGACTGGTGCGAGCCGAGCGCGAACGCAATCCGCTGCGCATCGAATTGCAGCTTCCAGTCGGACAACGAACCAACGAGAAAGACCTGGCGAGGCTGCATATCAAGGGCGAGCGGGGCCAGGTGGTTCCCCTGTCGGAACTCGGACGTTGGGAATCGTCGCGGGTCGATCAGATGATCTATCACAAGAACCTGCAGCGAGTCGCCTATGTGTTCGCGGAAACAGCCGGTCGGCCGCCCGCCGATGTGGTGATCGATGTTCTGGCCGACCGTGTGCGGGCCGGCGAAATTCCGAAGGATGCCAAGGCCGTGGGCAACGGGTGGGTTGCCGATCGCCCGCCTCGTGACGTCGCATCGCGGACGTTCTTCTCCAACGGCAGCGAGATTGCCTGGAATGTGCCTGCGGGGTTCACGGTCGATTTTGCCGGCGAAGGCGAGTGGAAAATCACGCTCGATGTCTTCCGCGACCTGGGGCTTGCATTCGGCGCGGCGATGATCGGAATCTATATCCTGCTGGTTGCGCAAACCGGTTCATTCGCAGTGCCGGTGGTCGTAATGCTGGCGATTCCGTTGACCGTGCTCGGCGTCATGCCCGGGTTCTGGCTGCTGAATGCGGTGAGCGCGCACAGCGTCGGCGGCTTTCTGGATCCGGTCTACTTCACCGCAACCGGGATGATCGGAATGATCGCGCTGGCGGGGATCGTCACTCGCGACTCGATTATTCTCGTGGACTTCATCCACCTGTCGCTGAGCCGCGGCAGGTCGCTGTTCGACGCGATCATGGAGAGCCGCGTCGTGCGGTTGAGGCCGATCCTGCTGACCGCCAGCGCCGCGATGCTCGGCGCCGTTCCGATCATCATCGACCCGATCTTCTCCGGGCTCGCATGGTCGCTGATCTTCGGATTGTTCGCTTCCACACTGTTTACCCTGTTCGTCATTCCTGTTGCGTATTGGCTGATCTACGCCAACGTGCCGGGACATGGGTTGCCCCAGTCGGCAATCGATCAGGAAGAAGCGGTGGACAGTTCGGGCACGAGTGAAGCCTAGAATGCCGTGCAACGCTTTCCCAAGGGTCTCGGTCCTGTTCTACTGACCCTCAGTAGACAGCCGGGTCTGTGGGAGTGCGTGTCATGTTGCAGGTGCGGAAGACAATTGCCGTTTGTTTGTTCACGACGATGGTGATGCCGGCGACCATCGCGGGCGCAGAAGTGTCGCGAGGTTATTCCATTCCGCTGATCGATCTGTCGGGCGAGGCGAGCCGGCAGGTCGTGGTGGATCGCGAGCCGGGCCAATACCTCGGGCACCCGTCCACCGTGCTGCTGGAAGACGGCAAGACGATGCTGATCGTCTACCCCAAAGGTCATGGACGCGGGGCCATTATCTGCAAGCGCAGCGTCGACGGGGGGCTGACGTGGTCGGACCGATTGCCGACTCCGTCGTCATGGGGGTCGTCTCTTGAAACTCCCACGATCCATCGCGTCGTGGATGCTGCGGGAAAAAGGAGGCTGATCCTCTTTTCGGGACTGTACCCGATCCGGATGTCGGCCAGCGAGGATGACGGCGCCACGTGGACGGAGTTGGCTCCGATCGGAAGTTTCGGGGGCGTGGTTGCAATGTCTTCCGTCGTCGACTTGCGTACGGGTCCGGGACATTACATGGCGTTGTTTCACGACGACGGCCGCTTCCTGCGCGGCGGAACGGCGGACCTTAGAGGGACGCGCGCGGGCAAGGCATGGCGGTTCTTTGTTTATCAGACGAACTCGACCGATGGCGGTCTGACCTGGACGGTTCCTGCTCCGATTGCGACGTTGCCCGATGCCGATCTCTGCGAACCCGGCGCGGTTCGCTCACCGGACGGAAAACAGATTGCCGTGCTGTTGCGCGAAAATCGGCGGAAGCACAATAGCTACGTTGTGTTCACCAACGACGAAGGGAGCAGTTGGAGCCCGCCGCGCGAATTGCCGGGTGCTCTGACTGGCGATCGGCACACGGCGCGATACGCGCCCGACGGGCGATTGTTCATTTCCTTCCGCGATACGACCCTGGAGAGTCCGTCACGAGGAGACTGGGTCGCATGGGTGGGAACCTACGACGACATCGTCCAGGGGCGCGAAGGGCAGTACCGCGTGCGATTGATGGACAATCGCAAGAGCTCCGATTGTGCTTATCCGCCAGTCGAGGTTCTTCCTGACGGGACCGTGGTCACGACGACCTACGGACATTGGACTGAAGGAGAGATGCCCTACATCGTGAGCGTCCGCTTGAAACTTGCCGAACTCGACTCGCGACATTGAGCCGGTTGAGCATCTAGCACTCGGCTTCAAGAGACGGCTGCTTCAATCCGAAATGTTTCCTCCCAGGCGAGGAGTCGAAGATGAACCGCTGTTTGCTCGTGATTCCATTTGTTTGGCTGTACCTGGCCGCCGCATCGCTTGGTACTACGTTCTACTGCGATCCCGGCAAGGGAACTCCACAGGGAGACGGTTCCGCCCAAAGTCCGTGGCGCACGATCGAAGAGGTCTTTGCCGCAAAGCTGGTTCAGCTGTTCAATCCCGACGGGACAGCCTCCAATCCTGCGGCCCCTGTGAAGCCGGGTGATACGATCCTGCTGCGCACCGGATGGCACGGTGTGGTCCGCATTTCCACGGGGTTCAATCCGCTGCCGTTGACGATTGCAGCCCAGGAAGGACACAAGCCTCAGGTCGGATTCGTTGAAGTCCGCGACGGGGCCAACTGGGTCATCAAGGGTTTGTCGATTTCACCCTCGCTGGCACCCGGTCCGCTCCAGAGAAGACCGGCTCATCTCGTGACGCTCGGCGAGCACGGCGGCGAAAGGTGCCGCGGTCTGGTTGTCGCAGACTGCTTCATCTATTCGGTGCTGGACAGTTCGGCCTGGACCGCTGCGGATTGGACGCATACGGCGAGCGACGGAATCTGGCTTGGAAGAACCGGCGCCGCGCACGTGGCGCGAAACAACTATGTCCTGAACACCCGTGTCGGAATCAGTCTGTGCGCGGCGGACTGCATTGCCGAAGGGAACGTGGTCGCGAATTTCTCGGCCGATGGAATTCGGGCAACGCGCGACGGCCAGGTGATTCAGGACAACGTGATCAAGAACGTATTCGTGGGTGCTCGCGACGGCGATGACAATCACGACGACGGGATTCAGGCCTTTCTGTTCAACGTGGGAACGGGTACGCTGCGGAATGTCGTGCTGCGAGGCAACATTATTTTCGAGCGGGAGTCCGACGGCCTGCCGTGGCCCAATCATCTGCAGGGGATCGGCTGTTTTGACGGTCCGCTGGTGGGTTTTACCGTGGAAGACAATGTGGTCTGCGTCGCACACTATCACGGGGTTTCGTTGTACGATGCCCAGGGATGCACGATCCGGGGCAACGTCTGCTTTGCGCGGGGGGACGGCGCCCTTCGGCCGTGGGTGATGCTCGGCCAGAAGAAGAAGCAGGCGGAGGGGAATACCGTTCGAGACAACTTCGCGCACAGTTTCAATTTCAAGGCGGACTTGCACGTCACCGCCGAAAACAATGCCTCGGTGACGCGAGAGGAGTTTCAGCGGAAATTGGCGGAGCGCCTTGTCTCGATCAATGGCAAGTACGGCGAATTGCACACCGTATCCGGCCGCAAGCGGCTTGAAGCCGGCTCGAATCCGTAGGTTGAGTACGTTGGTCCAACGAAACGGCCAAGGTGTTTCGCACGTGGTGGGAAATCTGCTCGTCATCGTCCGCTGAAGGCGTGAGGTTCCCGGACTCGTGCATTCGTCTGCACGGTCTTCAGATTGTGCACGACTTGGCAGATTATATGCCGGCTACTTGGCGGATGAGTCCGGGACATTCGACCGCAGGAACTCCAATGCTGCGCCCGTAAATGTATCCGGATCGGATTCGGGCACTGCACGTTCCGGGACGTGCAGCCAGCTTTCCAGGATGATCTGGTCGGGTGAACCCCCGGCTGCGGCATACTCTCGCCATTGTCTCATGATTCCAGATCGCCACAGGCGGTCGCTCGATTGCCCTGCTGCGGCGAGGCGAGGTTGATCCGCGGACCAGTAGATCAACCCGAAAGCAATGCCGTTAGCGCGGCAGAAACTCTCGATCCGCATTACGTCGGCCCAGGATCCCTCCCTGTTCCGCTCCATTCGATCCCAATCGACATCAAGTCGCAGGAAGTCCAATCCGCGCACCTGTTGCGCGGCGCATTTCTCCTGGACGCCGCGGATCGAGCTGGAGATCTCGTCGAACGTGAGGGCGGGAAACGGCTCGATGTCGCCGACTCGCGATGCAGGGTAAGCCTGGCGTGTCATCGCGATGAACTGAGCTGTTTCCGAAATCCCCAAGGCAAGACGCTGTTCGGGCGTTGATTGTGAGGAGATGACATGTCGGGCCGCGTAGAGTGGCTCGTCGAAGGAAAACCAGCTTACCTCCTCCATGCCGAGCTTCTTGAATCTGGCGGTGAATCGCTGGAGCTGTTCGAATGCCTGTCGGGACTGCAGCGGCAGACTGTCTCCACCCCAGTTGGCAGCTTTGAGCACGGGCACTTCAAAGCCGATCTTCAGGTTCCACCGTTTCAGTTGCGAAAACAGTTCCCTTATCTGGTCGTCGTTGAAGTGCACGTTGAGCAGCCATGGCCAGTATCCGATGCTCTGAATGCTCCCGCGCAGCTTGCTCCACTCGTTCTCGCAACGGAGCATGTCCCGCAGGCATCGGCCATTGCCGGTCCAGGGCGGCGGCATCACGACGATTTCGGGCCTGTTGGGCGGTGTGGCGGCGGCTTGCGCAGCTTCGGGTTGCGTGCCGTCGAACGCGGCAGCCAATCCAACGGAACATTGGGCGCAGAGGAACCAGGCAATTGCGATCCGACAGAGAGTTGCTCGAGTCGAATCGCGCAACAGAGTGGCAGGTGAGTAATTCATGGCGGGTAGTGTATTCACCGGGGTGATCAGCGGCAGCGCCGCGTCTGAGTGAGCCACGAGCGATATTCCGCTTCGGGGCCGGCTTGGCGGATGATCTTCTGCACCTCAGGCCGTTCCAGGTCGGTGGAGTAGGACAAGGGAATGTTGCTCTCGTTTGAGAGGTTCCCCGCCGGCGTATCGAAGTAACAGAACAGGCCCGTGTCGTGAGCGTGGATGTAATTGTTGCGAGCTGTGTTCGACTGCTTGTCTGGCAGGAGTGTGTGAATGTTGATCGGCTCGTTCCAGGGACGAGCAAATCCCGGGGACTGTGACAGGTAAAGGACGTTGTTCTCGAGCAGCCAGCCTTCGCTGGCTTGATCGAGGTAGATGCCGTATGCAGGGGACTCGAGCCAGGCGGGGCGGCGCGTGTTGTCATGGATGAAATTGGCACGCATGACTGCGCCGGGATTGCGGCCCAGGGTATAAATGCCTCCGCTGTCCCCCAGCTTCTCGCAGAAATGGTGCACGTCGTTGTTTTCGACCAGTGTGTTTGATTCCGGAGTAATCACATTGGGTTCCCAGCAGAAACCGATGACCATGCCTGCCGAACCGGTGTGAGCGATCTCGTTGTGCGCGATATGTGTGGCCTGCGAGAACATATCGACCAGCCCAACGCCTTCCCAGAATTCCTGGCTGGTGTTGTGGATGTAGGAGTTGGTCACCGTATTGCGCTGGTTGACATGCCAGGGCTGCCGGTTGGCATTGCGCGGAGACCACCAGTAGTGCCATCCGCACTTAGGCGTCTCGTCGATCCAGCCGATATGCACGCCGTGCGCGGAGGTGTCGGTTACTTCGCAGCCCCGGATCTGGTTATCCAGGCAACCCCAGGCCAGGCAGATTCCGCTGCCCGCCACGGAATGGACGGCGCAACGGTCCATCGCACAGTTGCGAGCGAATTCGAATTGAACGGCGTTGGGCAGCATGTAACCGGGCCATTGTCTGCCTTCGTCGTTGCTGTAGTAGCCCGCGCCGAAGTAGCAGGCCTGAACCCCCGCGTAGCCTTCGACAGGCAACTGCCAGTCGGTGTACGCGAACTCGAGGTTCTTGAAGTGCAGATTGAGCACGGGTTGTTCGCGAGTGCCCGCAACACGCAGCAGTTGGTTGCTGAGTGGCGCGACAAACGACATCGCATTGGGATCCGCGTCGTCAGCCAGGCAGCAGTAAAGCGTGCCAGTTGTGCGATCCAGATACCACTCGCCGTCGCGGTCCAGGAACTCGTACGCGTTTTCCAAAAAAGCCCGATTGCCGGGTTTGGCGCAGACGTTCGGGTGGCCGACTAGTCCGACGGTCGACTGCATTCGCAGCCAATCCTCTTCAACGTGATCGACGATATCGCGCGAGTTGGTCCAATCTGTCTCCAAGACCAACTCAACGTCGTCTTTCGTGTCTAGTTCCTTGAAGCTCAGCATTTGATGGTCGAGTCGGACGCTTCTGGAATTCTGCGACACTTCAGCGACCTTCCACATCGCGGGATCGTTGGGTTGCCGTGCGCGAGTCAGACGCCGGCCGTCGGCCCAAAGGTAGCGAAACGGCCGGACGCCGCCCGATGCCTCGGGGATCTGTGCTTTCCAGATGTTTCCGGAATGACGTGCCCAGCCGGTGATGGGGCGCCCGCCGGAAATCAGGACCGAAGCTCCGGGGGCTGCCTGATAAGTCACGGAAGAAGTTGACGTACCAGAGTCATCGGGGCCAAAGACGAGCGGGCGACCAAGCCAATACGAACCGTCGCCGATCGTTACCCGGATGTTCTCCGTGATGGGATGCGTCAGGGACCGGATTGCATCTTGCGCGCGGGCGATCGAAGCAAAGGGACTGTCCTCAGTTCCGGCGTTTGCGTCGCTGCCCGAGGATGACACGAAGAAATCCCTGGCCGCGCCCACGTTGGCCAGCAGCATGGCGGCAATCAGGGCAACAAGCGTTCGAGCGATGAACCGGCTCAATGCTGTGATTTCCTCTATCGTGCCTTCGAAGTCCGACCCCGATTAGCTTGCCATTCTATCCGTGTCGATCCATGCTCATCCCCAGCCCCCGACTTTTTCTTCCGAACACAGACACCCATCCAAGACGAACACAGACACCCATCCTCTTCGGATCGGACACAGACACCCACCCTCCTCACGCCGGCGCCGTGTGGGTGTCTGTAGGCGGTACCGGCCGTTTTGTCCGTGCCGATCCGTGGCCTGCCTCGACTTTTTCTGACTTTCTTGGTGTGGGCCTGATGGCTATCGGCTTGTTTTGGTGCTTATCCAGATAGAGGACGGCGCGAGCGCGTTGTCACGGAACGTTGGTTTGACAGGAGGTCGTGGGCATGCCCGCATGTGCGCGCAAAGAGA
>CAIPEB010000687.1 GCA_903863885.1 uncultured Planctomycetaceae bacterium
CAAATCTGTCGAGGTGCGGCGTCCGGCCGAAGTTGGCACAATCGCTGGCCCGCCACAGCGACATTAACTTGACCATGCAGGTCTACTCGCATGTCGAACTGGAAGATCAGAACGACGCGATCGCGGCGATGCCGGGGCCGCCGAGGGGGTAAGCGGTCGAAGGTGGTGTGGAGGCTGAGCAGGGCGACCCGCCGGGCTGTCCGTAACCTCCCCGCTTTTCCAGTCTCATTGCCCGTTGAGGGTTTTCGCGGTGTCAATGATAATGCCGCAACGTAGCTTCTTGTACACCGGAAATCTGCATTGTGCATTCCAGCGACGACAGTTCCGTGAGCCAATGGATTGCGCTGCTTCACGATGTCGACGAGCAGGCTGCTCCGATACTGTGGAATCGGCACACGCATCGCCTCCGAGGTTTGGTCCGGAAGCGGATTCGCGGCGCGGCTTATGACTATGAACATGTCGCGATTAGCGCGTTCGCGGACTTCTGCCGGAGGCTGGCGGAAGGACGCTATACGGGGCGTTTTCAAAGCGTGAGTGAATTGTACTGCATTACTGAGCTGCATCGTTCGAGCGATGTAATTGCCACATCGAACTTCGAGTCACTTCGGGAAGAACAACGAACAGGTTTCTCATGAACAATCAGGGAAATCCCAGCGAGCAACGGGTTGCCGAATTGGAGCGGCGGGTTGCAGAACTGGAAAACCAACTGGCTTGCAGCAAGGAAGCCGAAACCGAGTTGCGTGAGAGCGAACGTTTGCAGCGCGCCATCCTCGACAACATTCCCGATCCGGCCTGGGTCAAGAGTCTGGACGGACGATTTGCGGCGGTGAACAGGGCGTGGTGCGTGTTCACGGGGTCAACGCAGGACCAGGTGATTGGCCGTTCGGACGCGGAGCTGTTTCCTCCGGAAGTGGCCACTCGGCTTCAAGAACAAGACCGAACTGTGGCCGAAACGGGGCAAACGCACCGTTTTGGGGAGACATTGAGCGACAGTGAAGGACGCGTCCTGACTTTTGAGACGTTCAAAGTTCCGTTGATGGACCTGTCGGGCCGTGTCACGGCGATCATCGGAATTGCGCGGGATATCACTGAACGCGGGAAAATGGAGCAGGAACTCTGCGAAGAAAAGACCCGTCTGGAACAACTGGCAGCGCATAGCCGGACGATGGCCTGGGAGGTTGACGCCACAGGGTTGCTTACCTACGTCAGCCCTGTGGTGGAACTTCTCCTGGGTTATCGTCCTGAGGAATTGGTGGGGCGATTGCACTTTTATGATCTCCATCCCGAAGCGGACCGGGAGGAGTTTCGACGGGCAGCGTTTGCGCAATTCGAGCGGCGTGAGTCGTTTGTGGATTTGATCAACCCCGTGCTGACCAAGGACGGTCGCGTGCGGTGGTGCTCCACAAATGGCCTGCCCGTCGTGGGCCCCGACGGAAATCTGCTGGGCTATCGTGGCAGCGACAGGGACATTACCGAGGCACAGCAGGCTGAAACACAGCTTTGTGACGCGACGAGGGCCCTCCGTGAAAGCGAGGAAAGCCTGCAGTTCGTGCTGAAAGGCAGCGGGCTGGGGACCTGGGACTGGAACCTTGAGACCGGCAAGGTCAAACGGAACGACTACTGGGCTGAGATGTTGGGATATACGCCCGACGAAGTCAACGAAGCCACTACCGGCAACTGGTTGAATCTTGTCCACCAGGACGACAGGGAGCGAGCCTGGCGGTCCATTGAGGACAGCCTTGCAGGGCGGACGGCGGTGCACGAAATCGAGTACCGGATGCTGGCGCGCGACGGCAGCTACCGTTGGATTCTGGACCGGGCGAGGGTCGTCAGGCGGGATAGTGAGGGGCGGGCGGAGCGGATGTCCGGCACGCATCAGGACGTCACTGAGCGCAAGCGGATGGAAGAGTCGCTGCGAGAAAGCGAAGAGCGATACCGCAACCTGATCATGCACTCCCCGGATGCGATCTTCGTGAACCAGCAGGATCGGCTCACCCTGGTCAACCACGCCTGTGTCCGACTCTTCGGCGCGAATGACGCTGAGCAATTGCTCGGCAAATCGCCCTACGAGCTCTTTGATCCGGAATTCCACGAAGCGATCCGGCAGCGAATTCATCGCCTGCGTGGGGGAAGCGAAGTCGCGCCGCGACTCGAAGAAAGAATCGTCCGACTCGACGGCACGCGGCTCGATGTGGAGGTCGTGGGCGCCGCGTTTCCGGCCGGCGGCGTCAACGTCATCCACGTAATCCTTCGTGATATCTCCGTTCGAAAGCAGGCCGAGGCCGAATTGCGCCGCCACCGCGACGGCCTTGAGGAAATGGTACGGGAACGAACGGTTGCCCTCCGCGAGAACGAGGAGAAGTTCCGCGTGCTCTTCGAGGGTACGCGCGATGCAATTCTGTTGATTGACGACACCGGATGCATCCGCGACTGCAATTCGTCGGCGGTGACCATGTTCGGGTGCACGAGCAAACCGGACTTGCTGAGGTATCGAATTCTCGATTTGTCGCCGAAGCGACAGTTGAACGACCGGGAGTCTCGCGACGTTTTCTTCGAATACATGCAGTCAATCGTGGCTGGCGGCAATCATCTCTTCGAGTGGCAGAACCAGAAAGCTGACGGCACC